>JAYVLW010000890.1:0-18501 GCA_043759315.1 Myxococcales bacterium | reverse complement strand
TGAAGCGCTTCCGCCTCCGTTTCAGTTAGTCCTCGCCGCTTGCGGCTCTTGAAGGACTGATCCGTGTCGTTCGCGACGCGGGATTACCGGAGGTGCATCCATGGTCGCGGTTCATGCCGCGAGCCCAGCTCCCGACGCAGACCTGGCGTCGGAGCTCGGCTCGCTCTTGCTTGCTCACAAACAGATCGTCGCTCCGAACTGGCAGCTCGACGCCATCGTGCGTCGTATGCCCGTGGTGCGGCGTTTCGGGGTGTCGGTCGACGCGTCGCGGACGGCGATTCGCGAGCTCTCCGCGCGCGCGACCTGTCCGGTTCCTATGCGGGCGCCGCTCGTCGAGCTGCTCTGCACCCGGCTCGACGGTGACATCGCGGCACTCTCGATGGCAGCGCGTGCACTGTGGATGCGCGCGTGGGCGCCATGCGTCGTCGCTGCGCTCGATGTCGCCCGACGCCTGAACGCGCTGGACGTCGCCGAGCGCGTGATCGAGATGGCGTCGTCGGCGCCACGAGCCCGCTACTGGATGCGCGTTCTCGAGCCGGCCCCGTCGCTCGCACAGCTGATCACGCTGGTCGACACGATCTCGGAGACCAACGACTCGTCGCGGTTCGTGGACGCAGAGCGCCTCGCGGCAGCGCTTCGCCCGCGCGAACGACGGTTCGCGACCGCACACCTCGGGCGGCTCGCGCTGCGTTTCGGGGCTCCTCTCCGCCACGCCCGCGACGCGAGCGTCCGGGCAGGCTCGGGACTCCTGCTCGTGCGCGAGGCGATCGCGATGGATCAACTCCCACGTGCGAGCGAGCTCGCGGAGCAGATCGATCGCAACCTCGTGATCAGCGAGTACGCCTGGCTCGAGCTAGCTCGCGGCCTGTGCCGCCACGGGCGATTTGTCGACGCGCTGCGGATGTTGCAACGAATCACCCGGCCCGAGCTGCTCGCTGACCGTGCGCACGTGCGTGCGGAGATCCGCCTGCTGGTGCGCCGTGACCGCGAGACTTACCACGGTGCCCCGCAGCACGGGCGGTGGCAGCTCCCGCTCTGGTTGCGAGGACCGCGGTGGCTCCCCACCCACACGCGCGACGTCGTCGTTACCTGCGCCGCCGTTTGGCGCCTCGGCATGCGAACCGATGGTTCGCTTCCTCACACCTGGCTCCTCGACCACGAGGCCGCCCGACCCGCGTTCCTGGACCTCATGAACCGTGCGGGCGTGAACGTCGATGCAGCGCTCGCGTTGTGCCGGCGACGGGGAGTCTCGGTCGACGCGTGCCTCGCCGACCGGATCGCGTTCCACGCAGCCGAGCTCGCTCGTTCCAGACGCGAGCTATCGCATGCGATGGAGCGAGGCCTGTCAGGGCGCCAGATCTACGACGTCGTCGATGCACGTTCCAGCGAGCGTGCTTCGTTCGACGAAGGCGTCGCGCTGTCGCCGAATGCGCGCCCGCGCCGACGCGTGCTGATCGGCGTTGCGCGTAGCTGCCTTCGCTCGGCGCTCACCCAGCCCGCGTGGCCGATCGACGTGGTGCGCGCGCGACTGCGTGTCCTCGTTCACCTTGGAGGCAGCCTCGCAGCCGACGCGATCGCCGCACCGCTCGCAGAGCTCCCGATCATTCCCCGGATCTGGCTCCCTGCCCTCGAAGCCCTGTGCGCGCTCGATCCAGTCCGCGCCGGGCAGCTCGTGATTGATCGGTACGGCGAGCTACTGCGCGACGGCGCTGACCCAGTACACCTCCTCGAGATCGTCGTCGCTGCCAGGGGCATCGACCACGATCATGCGCGCGCCTGCGTGTTTGCGTTCCGCTCCGTTGACAACCAGCGCACAGAGGACGCGGTTCGATGGTTCTCCGCCTTCGTGCGGCTCTGGCTGGCAACGACCGGGACGCGCCCCCACACCGCCGTGTTCGCCTGGCTACACGGCCGGGACGTTGGCAGCCGCGAACCGCAGGCTCTCCTCGACGAGCTCGCGTGCGTTCGAACGAACGCGATGGCCGGAACGCCGCACGAGGTCGCGCGCCGCCTGGCCGACGACGAAGCAGCACTGCGCGCCGTCCTGCTCGATCCGACACGCCTCGACCCGCGGATGACGCCGTGGACGATCCCGCGCTGGAAGACCTTGCTCGTCGACGCTGCTAGCACTCCGCAGCCCGCACTCGCGATCGTCCACGATTTCGCCCGCCGCCTCGGGCACCCGCGGTGGGCATCCGCGCTTGCCACCGGCGACCTTGTCCGACTCGGCGTCGCGCCGGCGGAGGAGGTCGCGGCGCACGGTCACTGCTTCGTCGTTCGACTGCTCGACAAGCGTCGCGATCTTCTCGCGTACCTGCGCTTCGCGGATGTGCCGGCGCGGAGCTGCTTTCGGAGCGACACGGCGTCCTACACAGATTCCAGGTACCCCACGAGACCCGAGCTCCTCGCCGCGTGGAGAGACCCACTCGCGCTTTGCTTTCACGTCGAGAATGACCGCGGCGAGGCGTGCGGCTTTCTGTTCGGCAGCTTCGCGATCGCCGACGGCGACCCGGCCGTGGTCTTCAACAGCCTGCATGTCCGCCCCCGCAACGCCGAGCTTCGCATCGCGATCCTGCGGGCCGTCGAGCGCGGCCTGTGCGCTCCCCTGGGGATCCGACACCTCGCGATCGCCAATCTCCATGGCGGTCGCGGTCCGCTTCCCAGCGACTACGTACAGCGCACCGCGGTCATCACGCGCCTTCGCGCGCTGTCCACGGACGGCGAGCCGATCAAGACGGTCGACGACGACATCTCGATCGTGGTGAACGACCCCGTCGTCACCACGGATCTGCACTGGAACACGATCGAAAGGACGCACCGATGAGCCTGCACCTGACCGCATACGTAGACATGGTTGACGTCAACACCGTTCTCGAGCGCCTCGAGGCGACGCTCCTCGATCGCCTCGGCGACGTCTGGTTGCTGGAGAGCAGCCGAGGAGGACGCCACCTCGGCCACGTGACGACGCGAGGCCGCCGCGACGTCACGCTCTGCTCGATCCTGCCGGTCCGCGTCAGCATGCGCGAGATCATGCGCCGCGGGAATCGCGCCGCCGAGTTCGGAGCACCGGAACGCGGACAGTGGCCGCCGTGGGCGATCCGCCGCCTGATGCTCTATCAGGTGCTGCTCCACGAGATCGGGCACCTCCAGATCGTGCGCGCGTCCTCGCGGATCAAGCGCCGGTTCGCGGCCGAACCACTCGCCGACGAATTCGCCGCGGATCTTCGTGGTGCCCTCTACTCGACGCCCTTTGCGCACGGCGATCCGGTTCACAACGCCCCCAGCGACGAGGAGCTCGCCATGCTCGGATGGTGGGAGAAACTCGACAAGGAGTCCCGGGCGCGCGTCACCTTGTCGGTCGTGAACGACCAGCGCAAGCCCAGTGAGCTCGAAGTCGAGCTGACCCCCGACCAGGCGAGCTTCCTTGACCGCGTAAACGTTCGGCACCCCCGGACGCTCCTCCGGCCGCGGCCTCTGCGCTCGCAGCGGAGTGCTCACGTGTGAAGCTTCGGGCGGGGGCCGTCCGGACCGGTGCGAGAGTAGCTTCAAACCCTGGTCGTTGTGAGATTCGATCGTCCATCGTCGTTCGACGCGCAGCGAAGCCTCGCTGATCGCATCCGCGCCGGATCAGGACGTCCACTTCCAGGGTGGCTCGTCAACGGCTCGACGGCCCGCGACGATGGTTTCCCCATGTTCTTTCACAAGCTCGATCCGAATCGCCTCCCGGGCGCTGCTGATCGCATCCACCAGCGCCGCCGCATGCGACACGACGATCACCTGCGAGCGCGCAGCTGCGGCGATGATTTGACGCGCGAGCGGAACCATCACCTTGGGATGCAGACTCGTTTCAGGCTCGTTGAGCACCAGCAACTCCGGCGGCCGTGGCGTGTGGAGCGCGGCGAGGAGTGCCAGGTATCTCAGCGTGCCGTCGGAAAGTTCGGCCGCGTCCATCGGGCGGAACACTCCCGGGCTCTCGAGTTCGAGCCGAAACCTCGCACTGTGCGTCGTGATCTGGAGCCGCGCCCCATCGAACGCCTCTTCGACTGCCTGGCCCAATGCTACATCGTCCCCGTTCTCCACAATCGTCTGAAGCGCTGACGCCAGATCGTGGCCGTCGTGAGCGAGAACGGGTGTTCGCGTCCCGATCTGAACGGCGCGCAGCGGCGAGTCCGGGTCGGTCCGAATCTGGTGATAGAAGCGCCATCGTCGCAGCCGTTCGCGCAACGTCGAGAGCACCGGATATCGATGGGGCTCCGCGAGCTGTGACAGTACGGATTCACTGACGTCGATGGTTGCCCCGAAGGTGACAGCGTGGCCGTCGTAGTCTCGAAGCATCGCCGATAGGTTGCGGCGTTCAAGCAGGTTGACCCGCGGCTTTTCGATCGTGCGGATCGTCTCTTCCTTCACAAGGGGATCAAGGTGAAAGGCGCTCGGGTCGTTGGGGGTCTGGGGCGGCAACCCGAGCCGCAGCTCGTACGCGAGCGCGTCATCAGCGAAGCCGATGCTCAAGCGCCGTCCCTCGTTCCTGGGCGCTCGCTTCGACTTCGCACCCGCCCACAGCGCGGAGGGCATGCCACCCTCGCGAGCCAGCGCGCGGCCGAGCTGGCCTTCCGCAGCATCGACGAGAAGGCGAAGCCCTCGATACACGTTCGACTTCCCGACGCCGTTCCACCCGTGATCACCGTCAGCCGCCCCACGGTCAATCGCAGCTCGCGGAGAGAGCGATAGCCCGCGAATGCGAGAGTTCGAATCACGAGCCATCATACCTAGGGTCGCTCTGCGTGCGGACGTACCGCGCTACCGTGGAGGCCTCGAACGTCCCGCCGGCGGAACCCGGAACGGCTGGTCATCGGAAAAAAACAGCTGCGTCGGTTGGTGCGGCTGGCGGTGATGCCCAGGTCCGTGAGGCCGAAGTGCAGCTCGTTGGCTTTGCTGCGCACCAAGCGAGTCGCTGTCGGATCCCGTCACATCGCCGCGCGCCATTCACGGGATGGAGCTGGTCGCGGGCTTCGGGCTGTCGCCAGCAGAGGCAGTGTTTGGGAAGACGCTCCGCCAGAATTGGCTCGAACTGTCCTCGTTGGGCGAGACCCATGCTCGGATCGCAATTCGGCTCGCTGGCGCTCGATCCACTGAGGTGACCGCTGCAGAGCAGGACCAGCTCCTCGAGCTCCCCGACGGTTGCCAGACGATCTCGCTCTCCGACGCCCAGCAAGTCAAGGAGGGGCTCGCGAGCCTCGGCGTCCGTTGGAGCGTGCCACGCAAGCGTATTCTCGCGCTGCACGCTGCGAAGCGCGCAGCCGACAAGGCGCGCATCGAGAGTGCGCTCAGCGCCGATAAACGCGCGCTGTTCGAGGCCGCGCGCGCGAACAACCGGAGGAAGATCGGCGCGCTTCTTGCTGCTGACGTGAACGTCGAAGTCCGAACCGTCGACGGGCAGTGGGCGTATACCCCGGCCGGCGACACACCGTTGATCCAGGCCTGCAAGGCGAAGTCGCGCAGCGCCGCTCTCGCGCTGATCTCAAGTGGCGCGGATCCGAACGCGCACAACAAGTTCATGTCAAGCAGACCGGTCTCCTGTGGGCAGTGCGTCAGGGCATGCGCGACGTCGTCAAGGCGTGTCTTGACGCCGGCGGGAATCCAGATCTCGCGGACTGGCACGACGAAGCCCCGCTGCTCTGGGCGGCGCAGGCCGGCGACACTGCGATGGTCGAGCGATTGATCGCGGGCGGCGCGACCATCAACCGTCGTACTCGGAGCGGCGTCACCGCTGGTGAGCGCGCCGGGATGCACGGACGCGTGCAAGCGGGCTGGCCTCCGGCCCGTGAGCTGGCACGTCATACGTTCGCGAGTCACCTCGCGCGGCGCGAGCTCGAAGGTCATCCAGGACCTGCTCGGTCACTCGCCGACCGAAACCGCAGCCAGCTCGTCGTAATTGTTGCTCCGGAGGAGGGCTTCGAATGATTGGCGGACACATGTGATGACGAGCCCTTGCCGCGTTCTCAACAACTTGTGTTCCGCCTGGTAGCGAGGCCTTCCTCTGGATTCCGGACGGTCTGGCAGAGGAATGGCAGAGCGTCGCGGGGTCTTGGGCTCAGCGAACCGGACCGGCGAACCCAGCGGGCGTATCGCTTCGATTGAGTTCCACCTTGAACGCGGCGACCGCATCGGCGAGAGCTGCGGCCGTATTGTCGATCGCACCGCGAAGCTCGCCCGCGCTCGGCGGTTGAGGGATGCGCTTCGTCCTGCTGGATGAGACGGGATAGCGGTATGCGGTGGCGTATTGGGACAGATGCTCGATCTTGCGGAGCTGAGCCTTCAGCCGATTCTCGTCCGGGATCAGATCGACCATCTCGGCGAGCTCGTGCTTGATACCGGCGTGCTTCCCTTCGGACGTCACGACCGCGCGGATGATCTTCTCGGCTGCTTGCTCGCAGAGGTAGACCGCATTGCGGTTACTACCGGCCACGAGCAGCCGCGCGCCGTCGAGATCTTCGTTCGCGACGCGCAACATGTTCGCGATCAGAAGCTCAACGCTCATAGATCGAGACGCCGTGGTGTGCCGCTTCGTACGCCAGTGTGTTCGGCGTATCGCGGTCCTCGATGAACTCCGAGACCGGGCAAAGGATCACGTCCGCACGCGTTCGCATCTCGCGCTTGAGCTTGTAGCCGGCAAAGATGTCGTCCGCTGCCGTCAGGTCATCGGGAACCACGACGAACAAGTCCCAGTCACTACCGGGGTTCGCCTCACCCCGTGCGCGGCTCCCGAACAGTCGAACTTCGACAGGCCGGAACTCGTCGACGATACGGGCAAGCAGCGGCTCGATCGCCTGAACGTCGAGGTCCTTCCCTCGCGCATCCTGGGACCTGGTGGCTACCACCGATGCATTCTAGCATCCGTCGTCGGGAACCCAAAGGATCCCATCAGGTCCAGGAGATGATCCGGGTTGGCAGCGGAGGTTCGACGCTCTATCGGTTTCACGCAACCTCTCGCTGGTCCGGTAGTCTAGACGTCATGTGGGCCGTGCGTTGGAGGGGTGCGGTTCTCATTCCGCGGGCTGCGGGCTGCGGCCTTCTGCTGTTGCGTTCAGCACTTAAGGAGGAAGGTAAAGAGGAAGGCCGGCCCGACGATTTCAGGTCGTGCGCGACTTCATACGATAGCGATCGGTATGTGCCGAAACGGCGACAGGTCGACGATCCCAAGATTGCTCGGGCGGCCGGAACGATCACCCACGAGGGTCGCGCCGTCTCGGGCGCATCTATCGAAGCAACCGTGTACCCGACGCCGTATCATGGGTGGACCACCGACCGCGCCACGTCAGCCGCCGACGGCACTTTCTCTCTCGCGATCACGGCGGGCAACCTCGAGGGCAAGCAGCCCGTCGAGCTGGCAGTTCAGGCCGCCGGGATGCGTGGACGCGCGTTGGTCATGCTCGCGCCGGGCGAGAGAATCGCGAACGTGGGAATCGAAGTCGGTGCCGGTGTCACAGTTCGCGGTCGCGTGATCGACGAGACCGGCTCAGCGGTTGAGCAATACGACATGACGCAACCCCACGTGTGTCTCGGTCGGGATTGCGGCGCGACGAAGGACGATGGGTCGTTCGAACTGACCAGCTTCCAAGTTGGCCGGCAGAGGTTCGAGGTTGTCGCCGGCGGAGTTACGCACGTCGTCAAGGAACTGCCCTTAGGGAAGGTCGCGCCGAGCATCGTGGTCGATCATCTGTCCGGATTCATCGGGCCCATCCTTCTGCAGGTCGATCGGAAAGCGACCGAACAAATGTTCAACGCACCCTCCTGGTCCGATTCCACCGATGGCGGCACCGCACGAGTGCGGGTAGTCCCCGGTCGCGACGGAACGCTACCGGCGACGATCATGTGCATGTCGGCACACGGCGGCGAAGACATCCCTGTTGGAGATGGCCGAGCCCCCATCGTCGTTCCTGTTCTCCGCTACGCGGGCCGATCGAGAATCGAGTGCGATCCGGATAATTTTGACCGCGTCAGGATCCAAGATCCCGCGCCCGGCCGGGTCCACGATGTACCGCTCGTACACACGAGCGTCGACGACATCGACCTCGGCGTCGAGCTCCGCGCATACCCTACGGGCGCGCGCGTCGTGGGCGTCGCGGACGAGGCCAAGGATGCGGGGCTCCGGCCCGACGACATCGTGACCGCAATCGATGGAATCTCGGTTGCGAACACGAACGCTCCTGTCGTGCGCGCTCTCGGTTTCCGGCTTCCTCCGGGGAAATCGGCGGAGCTAGCGATCATGCGCGGCGAGCAGCCGCTCACGATCGTGCTCCGTTCACCCCCGTGAGATTCCGCAGACAGCGTCTGCGGAATTGCTTCGGAGATCGCCGTTTCCGGTCCGGAGGAGGGTTTCGTGTCGGGCCGGCCGAACAACGATGCCGTTCGAGAGTTCCGCCTGGTCTGGCAGAGAAATGGCAGAGCCGCTTCGGCTTCATCGATCGGATCGAGTTCCGCGATCAACGTCCGCCGTAACGCCCTGAAAACATCAGGTGCGATCTCTCGCTCTACTTGGCTCCGGAGGAGGGCTTCGAACCCTCCGTCGCCGCGTGATCAGAACGTGTCGAGCGGTGCGCCCACGTAGAGCGAGGACTCGGGCTGGAAGCTCAGGGTGCGCGATCCGCCAGGGATGTAGAGGCGATTCGCGATCACCGCACCCTGCGTCCCCGCGGTCGCTCCCGGGATCATCGGGAGGGACGAGGTCCACACATCTCGCACCGGTTCATAGCTCTCGACGACCGACAGCGCGGCCTGATCGACCTCGCCACCCGCGCATACGAGCTGGCCGCGCACCACGCCGTACGCGCAACCGCCCCGGCGCGTGGGCATCGCGGCGCGCGGCTGCCACACGGTCGCACCCGGAGAGAGCGACCACACATCGCTCGCGGCGCTGAACGCGTCGAGCGCGGCGAGACCACCGGCGGCGATCAAGGTGCCGTCGGCCATGCGCATCGTCGCCGGATGCGAGCGCGGCGCGGGTAGCTCGGGGAGCATCGACCACGTATCGAGCGTGATGTCGTAAGCGAGGCATGTCTTGAGCGCACCCGTGGAGGACGCGCCGCCGATCAGGTAGATGTGCGGCGGGGCAACGATGATGCCGGCGGCCCCGCGTTCCTCGCCCACGGGCATCGACCGCAACTGGCGCCACTGCTGCGTGTCCTGCAGGGTATCGAGTGCGTAGACCTCACCTTTCGCGATGAACTGCTGTGTCTCCTGCCCTCCGAGTAGATAGAGCGTGGTCGACGATGCCGCGAGGTTGACGTGGGTCCACGCGACCGGCGCGGCGTGCAGCGTGCTCCACGTCTCCATCACGGGATCGAGCTGGAGCACGTCGCTCGTGATCCGCAGCCCCTGGCTGACGTTCTGATCGAAACCGCCGAGCACCACGAGGCGCTGGCCCAGCGCGGTCACGCCCGGCTCGAGCCGCGGCCCCGGCAACTCCGGACCCTCGACCCAGGGCCTGGTCTGCGCATCGGGCACCGCCGCCGGTGACGAGCACGCGGCGACGAGCGCGAGGGAGCAGAATCGGACCACGCCCAAGTCTAGACCGAGTCGTGGTGTCGTGCATCGGAGCATGCGTGCGAGTGGCGCTATCCGTCCGCGGTGCGGTCCACTTCTATGTCGATGCGGAGGTCGGCGGCGGTCTCGGGGTGATCTCCGACGATGTCGGCGGCGTGCGCGTGCTGCCGCATGCGTTCGCGGGGCTGCGCGCCGGCTACGACTACCTGTGGGGCCACAGGACCGCGCACTCGTCGCGCGTGTGGGAGGCCGAGGTGCTCGCGCGCGCGATCAGGTTCGACGGCGGCACCGGCGCGATGTTCGGCATGGGCATGGCCTGGGGCGACTGATCAGCCGAGCTTGAGGTACTTGAACGCGTGCGCCCAGTCGTTGTTCAGGAAACCCGGCGCGCACCACAGCTGGCACAGCGCCTCGATCGGCCGCGCACTCTCGACGCCGCCCATGTCGGCCGCTTCCCAGCCGAACTTGTCGAGGATCTTCGTGGCCTCGGCCTTCGCGCCGCCGTCGTTGCCGCAGATGAACATCGTGGGCGTCGGCTTGAACGGCGGGTTGACCATGAACGCGCTGCCGACGCTGTTCCACGCCTTGACGAACTTCGCCTGCGGCGCCTTCGCCTGCAGCCGTTCCATCAAGGACTCGTTCGCGTTCGTGAAGTAGCGAACGACGCCGTTGTCGGGCTTGCCCTCGGCGATCGGGTTCGTCGTATCGAGCACGAGCTTGCCCGCGAGGTTCGCGATGCCTGCCTGCTCGAGCGCAGCCTCGGCGGCGGAGCCCTTCACGCACAGCACGATCACCTCGCCCCACGCCGCCGCCTCGGCCGGCGTGCCGATCTGCGCATCGCCCGACGCGCCCGACTTCCACGCCGCGAGCTTCTCGGGCTCGCGCGACGCGCGCATCACGGCGTCGCCGTGCGCGAGGAATCCCTTGGCGAGCGCTTCGCCCACCGCACCAGAACCGAGAATCGCGATCTTCGTCATGTGGGCGAGGCTGACATCTCTGATCCGGAGTGCCCAGCGACCTCCCCACCGAATTTTCTCGCGGCGCCAGCCTTCAGGTAGAAGCCCCAGTAGCCGATCTGCGCGCCGTAGCGTCGCGCGATCGCGGCCTCGTCGATCGCGCGGCCATAGATCGTCTCGGCGGCGTCCGCGAACATCGCGACCGACGGAACCTCGTCCATCCGCCCGAGGCCGCGCAGGAGGATCGCGCCCGCCGAGAACGGACCGATGCCGGGAATCGCCAGCAACGCATCGCGCGCCTCGGCGTACGGCGCCTGGCGTAGCGTTGCCTCCCCGATCGCCGCGACCCCGCGGACCACCGCGGCGATCATCTGCCCCTTGCGCGGGTGCCGGATCGCCGCGCCGATCGCCTCGCCATCGAGCTCCGCGAGTGCGGCGAACGATGGCATCGCGCGGAGGGTGCGGCCGGCGACCTCGATCGACGTTCCGAACACGGCGAGGAACGCGCGCTTCATCCGGCTCGCCATCGCGATCGGCGTGCGCTGCATCATCACGCAGTAGACGCTGATCTCCTCGAGCGTCAGGAATCGCACGTGGTGGAGCCCGTGCAGTTGCTCGATCAACGCGCAGAACGCCGGATCGCCGCGCGCAGCCGTGTACAGCGCGCCGACGTCGTCATCCGCGCCGATCCAGTGTGCCGCCCGAGCCGTCACCGCCGGTAGATCGGCGGCGCGCGGTGTCTCGACCTCGAGCGTCGTGCCCGTGCGACGGAGGGTCAGCGGCACCACTCGCTCGCCCACGGCGACCGCCGCGGTCAGGCGGTCGTTCTCGACGATGTACTCGCCCTGGCACGGGGGGAACCGGCGGATGAACGCCACGGTCTGGTCGAAGGAGTACGGCTGGCGGGTCGGAAGCGGTGCGTGCATGCGTTGGTGATAGAGCCCTCACGTGTCAGCCTTCTGTCAACTTTGGTGCTTTCGCCGTGCGTGTGGCAGGATGCCCACCGCAGTGCGTCGGTTTGTCTTCCCGCTGGTGACGGGGCTCGGGATCCTGGCGGTGTGGTGGATCGCGTGGTCCGCGGGGGCGTTCCCGGTGGGCACCGTGCCGTCGCCGCCCGAGGTCGCGACCGCGTTCGGCCAGGAGATCGCATCCGGGCGCCTGATCGACGACATCGTCGCGTCTCTCTATCGCGTGGCATGGGGGTTCACGGCCGGCGTACTCGCCGCGGTGCCGCTGGGCCTCGTGATCGGTCGCTCGATCGCGACCCGCGAAGCGCTGCTGCCGTGGGTCAACTTCTTCCGCTCGCTGTCGCCGATCGCCTGGATCCCGTTCGCGATCATCTGGTTCGGCGTTGGCGATCCGCCCGCCATCTTCATCCTGTTCATCGCCGTGTTCTTCCAGATCACGCTCGCGACGAGCGCGGCGGTCGCGACGGTGCCGAAGATCTACTACCGGGTCGCCGAGGACATGGGCCTCTCGGATGCCGACGTGCTGTTCCGCATCACGCTCCCCGCGATCATGCCGCAGCTCGTGACCGCGCTCCGCGTCGCGATCGGCGTCGCGTGGATGGTGGTCGTGGCGGCCGAGATGATCGCCGTGCGGAGCGGCCTCGGGTTTCTCATCGTCGACGCGCGCAACGGTCTCCGCATGGATCTCGTCGTGTGCGGCATGATCACGATCGGAGTGATCGGCATCTGTCTGGACATCCTGTTCGCGCGCCTCACGAAGATCCCGAGCGTGCGCTGGGGCTTCGATCGATGAGCGGAGAGACCGCGGAGCCGATCCTGAAGCTCGAGGGAGTGGGCTTCGACTATGCGCAGCTCACGGTGATCGACGGGCTCGATCTCGTGGTCGCGAAGCACGAGCTCGTGGTCTGCGTCGGGCCCTCGGGGTGTGGCAAGTCCACGCTGCTCTCGCTACTCGCCGGCCACCTCCGACCGACCCGCGGCACGGTGGACCGCAAGGGCCAGAGCCGCACCATCTATCAGGACGGCGGGCTGTTCCCGTGGCTGACGGTGAAGGAGAACATCGCCGGCGGGCTACCACGCGAGACCAAGGCCGATGCGCGCGACAAGAAGATCGCCGAGTGGCTCGAGATCACGCGGCTCGCCGAGTTCGCGAACAGCTACCCGCATCAGCTCTCCGGCGGCATGCGCCAGCGTGTGGAGCTCGCACGCGCGCTCGCGGCGGAGACCGATATCCTGCTGCTCGATGAACCGTTCAGCGCGCTCGACTACCAGACCCGGACGCGGATGCGCCGCGAGCTGGTGGCGACCCTCGCGGAGCGGCCCCGCACCGTGGTGTTCGTGACCCACGACATCGAGGAAGCCGTGCAGATCGGCGATCGCGTGCTCGTCCTCGGCGACCGCCCCACGTACGTGCGAAAAGCTCTCGCGCTCCCGCCCGGGCGCTCGCGCTCCCCCGCTTCTCCTGGCGTTGCCGAGGCGGAGCAGGCCATCATGGAGGAGCTGGGACTGTCATGACATCGAAGGTCCGGATCATCCTCCTCACCGTGGTCGCGCTCGTCGCGCTGACCGTGCTGCACAAGAAGCCGTGGCAGGTCGGTGATGCCTCTGCGTCGTCACTCAGCGTGGGCTTCCTGCCCGTCACCTGTCACCTGACCTGCCCGGTCACCGACTTCGCGACGAAGACCACCACGACCGGTACGCACTTCGAGTCGCAGCGGTTCACCGAGTTCCCCACGGTGGTCGAGGCACTCAAGGCGCGCAAGATCGACGCGACGTTCCTGCTCGCTCCGCTCGCGATGATCTTGCGCGAGCAGGGCGTGCCGATCCACATCGTCTACCTCGGTCACCGTGACGGCTCGACAGTGATCGTCGCCAAGGACTCGCCCGCGAAGTCGATCCGCGATCTCAAGGGCAAGACCTTTGCACGACCGAGCAAGTACTCGAACCAGTACCTCGTGATCACGAAGCTGATGGAGGACGAAGGGATGCAGCCCGACGACATCACGTTCGTCGACCTCCCACCTCCCGACATGCCGCAGGCGCTCGCCGCCGGCGCGATCGACGCATACTTCGTCGGCGAGCCCCACGCGGCGAAGGCGCAGCTCAACGGCACGGGCCGCGTCCTCTACTACGCGAAGGACATCTGGCCGCACTTCGTGTCGTGCGTGCTGGTCGTGCGCGACGAGCTGATCCGCGATCAACCCGAGGTCGTGCGCGATCTCGTGCGCGGCATCGCGGAGAGCGGCGAATGGGCCGAGACACACCGCCTCGAAGCCGCCAAGGTCGCGGCGCCGTACTTCCGCCAGGATCAGAAGCTCCTCGAGTTCGTCCTGACGCAGCCGCCGGACCGCGTGAGCTACCGGATGCTGACCCCGACCGACGAGGACATGAAGGCGATCATGAAGTATGCGATCAAGGCGGGGATCCTCAAGAAGGAGATCGACATCTACGATCTCGTCGACCGCCAGTTCATCCCGCGGAACATCGAGCCCGCGACGATCACCGAGAACTGACGCCGGCCGCGCGCGCAACCAGTCACGGTTTCGGTGGCTCGATCGGAGGGAACGCTCCTCCCCCGAGTGACGGCAGGCCACCGCCACCGCTCGGCGTCGCGGCGCTCGGCGTCGCGACTGGAGAGCTCGTCACAGGCGTGGTCGTCATCACCGCTGGGGGCGCGGCGCTCGCTCCACCACCTCCACCCAGCACGGCCTGGCCGAACCGCCAGCCGAGGACCGCCCACGACGTGCCGTAGGTCAGGACCATCGCACCGGCGACGCGTCCCATCTCGCCAGAGCTTCCCTTCGCGAACAGCGCCTGGAACGCCAGCACCAGCGCGATGAAGCCGAGCAGGCCGGTGACGATCAGGTTGTAACCGCCGAACAGCCTGCGAACGCTCGTGACCTGCGCGTCGTTCGTCCTGCGCAGCAGCGACAGGTGTGCTGCCTGGACGAGCGCGGCGGGTACGATCATGCCGAACGCGATGCGATAGACGATGCTCTTTGCCTCCGACGGGGCGCTCGAGATCATCCCCCACACGAGCAGCGTCAGCCCGGCGAGCCCGAGCTGGAACGCGCTGATCGCGAAGTAGTGCAGCGCAACCTTGATGCCGAGGTGGCGATCGACCTCGGGATCGCGGCTCGCTCGCCACCGCGCGATCACGTACAGCACGATCGGCACGAAGATCGTCACCGTGACCAGCATCGTGACGATCGCCATCATCGGACCAGCGAGTGCGCGAAGCACGAAGAACCCTGAATCGAAGTCGTCCATGCGCTCACGGTACCGTAGGATCGCTGGCGATCTGCCTCCTCGTTGCGGGTGCGTGTTGCCGTCCGACCGCTCCCGGGTGCAGATCCTTGGAACCATTCTCGGCGCGGGCTGTCTCACGTTCATGCGCATCCGGCTCGTGGCCGCTGCATTGCTCGTCTCGAGCGCCGCCGGCGCGTGGAGTCGGCGGACCACCGAGACCGACATCTCGCCGGCCGTCATCCACGGCAAGCTCGACGGTTCCGTGGCGGTGTTCACGGCGCGTTACATGATCCCGGTCGGGTCCGCGACCTACACCGCCGCGTTCTCCGGGATCGACCTGCCCGCGCTCGGGCTCGTCACGTCGGCGACCGCGACCGCGAACGGCATCCCACATCCGCTCGGAATGCTCCCCGCGGAGGAGGCCGGCGAGAAGTTCGGCGCGCTCGGCGTGGAGGAGGGAGAGGCCGCGGCGCGTGACAAGACGAACGCCGTCACCATCACGAGCAGCAGCGGTCGGGCCGAGATCGGGCTCGCGGCAGCGCACGCCGGGGTCGTCACCATCGACCTGACGATCACCGCGCCGACCTGCTTCTATCGCGACGTGCGCTACGTCGGCGTGCCCGTCGCATGGCGCAAGGTCGCGGACTTCTCGTTGCGTCGGATCCCGGTGAACGAGAAGGCCCTGAGCGCCGCGTGCCCTTCGTCGAACGTCGAGGGGCTGGACACGGAGATGTCGTGGATCGGCTTCGCGGCACCGGAGCTCACTCGCAAACCTTCGGGCGATCGCGTCGGTGCATTCGCGGGTCGGCTCTCCCTCGGCGAGGAGCACATCGTTCGTGTCGAGCTCGCGCTTGCGGCAGAGCTCGGCGATGTTCCACGCGATCTCGCGACCGTGTTGCTCGTCGACGGCTCGCGTTCGATGTCCGCGGCCGAGACCGAGGCCCAGCGCCAGCTTGTTGCCTCGTACCTGAGGGCGGCGCCGGAGAGCCGCGTGCAGGTGCTCGCGTACGCGCGCCGCACCACGCCGCTCCTGCCGAGCTGGACCTCCGCGGCGCAAGCGACCGCGCGCGTGGATCGCGAGCTGCGCAGCCTCGCACCGCGCAACGGGTCGAACTTCGATACGGCGCTCGCCGACGCCGGAACGTGGCTCACGCGGATCGAGGGAACGCGCCGGATCGTGCTCCTCACGGACGAACGCATGGCGGATCGCCTCGAGGCAACGCCTCCCGCGACGCTGCGTCGCTTGCTACCGCCGGGCACGCTCGTGCAGGTCGTCGCCGTCGATCCTCTCGCGATCGAGCCGAGTCGCGACGAGGGGGCCAAGCTCGCGGCGCTCGCCGCCGCCACCGATGGCATGGCGGTGCGCGTCGGCCCGCTCGACGATCCGAAGCAGCTCGACGCGACGCTGCTCGTGCGCCCGATCTCGCTCGACCTGGTCACGGTCAAAGCACCGGGATGGACGCAGCTCGACCTGGCGTCCGAGGGCGCGCATTGCGGTGACGAGGGGACGATCGCCGAAGGTCACGCGTGCACGTGGTGGGGCGAGGGCGACGTCGCCTCGGGGCCCGTGGTGATCGAAGGCCTCGTGTGGGGGAAGCGCGTGCAGCGGCTGCTCCGGCCTGATGCGAAGCGCGGACGCGACGTCGCGCGCGAGCTGTCCGCGCGCGATGTTGTCGACGAGAAGCTGAAGGAGCGCGTCGATCGTCTCGCGTATGCGGTGAACAACCACTGGTCCCTGTACGTGGAGTGGGGTGGCCGCGACAAGTATCCCGGCGGCTTCGGGTTCGGCATGTCGGGCGGCGGATCTTCATGCGGCGGGTGCGGCACACGCGACATCGGAATCGGCCGCGGCACCGCGACCGGCGGGATGTGGACGCCGCCTGACCTCGCGAGCCAGCTGCGACCGCTGCTCGCGGCGTGTCACGTCGACGACGTTCACACCTCGGTCACCCTCGAGATGACGCTCGTCGAGATCGTCGACCTCACCGTGCAGCTCGCGCCTGCGAGCGATGTCTCCGCGGCGGTGCGGCGCCGGCAGCAGACATGCGTCGAGGACGCACTGTGGGATGCCGCGCCGATGATCCAGCGCATCCAGGCCAGGGCGACGTACAACGTCGAGCTCGCGGCGACGCGCTAGCTGCGACGCAGGCTCCGCCACGTGGCGAGGGCCCACGGCTCGTCGGAGAGCGCGCCCTTGCACGTCAGGATCGCCACCTCGGGCGCGACCGCCATCAGCCCGTGCACGATGTGCACATCGCCCTCGTCGTAGGCCTCGGCGCGACCGCGACGATCTCCAGCGGAGATGCGCTCGATCACCGGATGCTGCTCCGGGGCGACGGCGAGGAGCCTCTCGGAGTCGTGCTCGGCGGTCGTCGAGACGCACGTGATCTCGACCAGCCGATCACCGTCGGTGGCCCAGTACCTGTCGTCCTCCCAGGAACCGACGAACGCCCCCGGCAGCTCGAACTTCCAGCCCGCGTCGATCTCGACGGTCATCGGATGGCGCCGATAACCGAGCACCGCCGCGCGGTCGCCGGCGCGAGCACGCATCTCCGCTGCTCGCTGTTCCTCGCCGAGGTGCACGAGCAGCTCGGCCCACTCCGCGTACGGCAGCTCGAGCGACCTTGCCGCCTTGCGCGCGGCCCGGAGGTTCTCGTCGACGCGCACCATCAGCGCGCGCTCTTCGCCATCGACCGGCTCGCGCCACGGCACCTCGAGCGACATCGCGAGCAGCGCGGCCGAGCACTCGGCCTGCCCCGGGCCATCGTCCCACCACGCGAACGCATCGGCGCCGCGCTCCGGCTGTGCGATCACGGTGTCGCACCAGGCCCGATCCCGCGGCCCCATCGGTGTGAGCACCGCAGCGGCGATCTGGAAATCGAGCTCCGCGGGGATCCCGATCCGCGTCGCACCGCCGGCCAGCTCGCGCGCCAACCACCTGGTCATCGCCGTGCGCGGATCCTCCTCGTCCTCGGTCCACACGAAGTCCAGCTCCGCGAGCACGGGTGCGATCCGCGCGACGACCTCCGCGTGATAGCCGGGGCCGATGGTGCTCGTCTCGCCGCTGATCTCGAGGTCGCCATCAGGCAGCACGACGATCCGCACCGGCGCGGCAGCGGGGTGCAGCGCGAGCGTCACGCGCTTCGGAGACGCATCGACCACCGCGTCACCGAGCATGCGGCGAGCGATCCGCATCAGCCGATCGCCGACCTCGCGAGCGTCGGGAGCGCGGCCCAGCAGCGCGCGCAGGCCCGCCTTGGCCTTCCGCGACCGTGCACGCCGAGCTAACCCGAAGCCCACGCAGGGGATCTTAGGGGAAGTTCGGGAGGGAGATCCGGGTCGTTCGCCCGTATGATTTGCACATGCCTGCGAAAGAGAGAGCGTCAGACGATCAGGAGGCCGAGGCCCCGCTGACGACCGCGGCGGAGACCGTCGAACCTGCCGCGCCGATCCAGAGCGAGGGCGAGGTTCCCACGGTGGAGAAGGGCGGCGCGACGCCCGCCACGGCGACCGCCTCGCAGCTAGCGTTCGAGAGCGCGAAGGCCGATTCGACCTCGATCGACCACGGCGTACACCAGCCCGTGGAATACAAGCACGCGTGCGAGGCCGCCGGCAGGCCCGACAAGTGGAAGGAGTACTACCGGGGTGGCTACACGAAGGCAGCCTCGTGGACCGCTTCGAAGAAGGGCGGGATGAAGTTCGAGCTCAAGAAGGGCGTCAGCGCATCGGCCGGGATCAAGGACTGGTTCAAGGGACCGACGATCGCGGACTTCGCCTCGATCTCC
>JAYVLW010000889.1:0-9684 GCA_043759315.1 Myxococcales bacterium | reverse complement strand
AGAAGGGCTCGATCACCACGCTCGGCCGCGGCGGCTCGGATACCACCGGGGTCGCCATCGCGGCTGCGCTCGCGGCCGATGTCTGCGAGATCTACACGGACGTCGACGGCGTCTACACCACCGATCCGAACGTGGTGCCGTCGGCGCGCAAGATCGATCGCATCAGCTACGAGGAGATGCTGGAGCTGGCGTCGCTCGGCGCGAAGGTCCTCCAGATTCGCTCGGTCGAGCTGGGGATGAAGTACGGCGTGCGGATCCACGTCCGTTCGAGCTTCTCGGATGTCGAGGGGACCTGGGTTGTCCCGGAGGATGCTGCCATGGAGAAAGTCGTCGTCTCGGGAGTCACCGTCGCCAAGGACGAAGCGAAGATCACCTGCGAGGATCTGCCGGATATCTCGGGCGTCGCCGGCCGGCTGTTCGCGCCGCTGGCCGACGGCGGCATCTCCGTCGACATGATCGTCCAGAACCAGGCCTACGACGGCACCACGGACCTCACGTTCACGGTGCCCAAGGGCGACCGCAAGCGCACGGTGGAGATCCTGCGCGACAAGGTGCCGGAGCTGGTGGGCAACGCCGGCGAGCGCGTCAGCTACGACGACGAGATCTGCAAGGTCAGCGTCGTCGGCGTCGGCATGCGATCGCACGCCGGTGTGGCGAAGACGATGTTCCAGCTGCTCGCGGCCGAGAACATCAACATCCAGCTGATCTCGACGAGCGAGATCAAGATCTCGTGCGTGATCGCCCGCAAGTACGCCGAGCTCGCCGTGCGCGCGCTGCACGAGGGCTTCGGCCTGTCGCTGCCGCCGAGCGAGCGCGTCGGGCTCTGACGGTTGGCGTCGCCTACCAGATCTTGACGCGCTGCTCGGGCGTCAGGGCGAGCTTGCCGCCCTTGATGTCGAACGCCGTGTACCACGCGTCGAGGTTGCGTACGGTGTTGGCGCGGTATTCGCCGGGTGCGTGACCGTCGGTGAGGATGCGGCGACGCAGAGCGGGCTCGCGAAACTTCGTGCGCCACGCCTGGCCGAACGCGAGGAAGAACTGCTGGTCACCGGTCAGTCCCTCCCACGCGGGCGCCTCCTTGCCCCCGAGCGACGTGCGGTACGCGTCGTAGGCGGCGGACAGCCCGGCGACGTCGGCGATGTTCTCCGACAGCGTCTGCTTGCCGTTGACCGCGAGGTCGGGGAACGGCTTGTAGGCGTCGAACTGCTTCACGAGCGCGGCGCCCGACGCTGAGAAGTGCGCGAAGTCCTCCTTCGTCCACCAGTTCTCGAGCTTGCCATTCGCGTCGAACAGCGCGCCCTGGTCGTCGAAGGAGTGGCTGATCTCGTGGCCGATCACCGAGCCGATCGCGCCGTAGTCCATCGCGGACGGGCGCGTGGGATCGAAGTACGGCGCCTGCAGCATCCCGGCGGGGAAGTTCATCGCGTTCATCGCGGGCAGGTTGACCGCGTTGACGAGCTGCGGCGTCATCACCCATTCGTCGCGATCGACCGGGGTGCCGAGCTTTGCGAGGTTGCGCTTGTACTCGAACAGGGACGCGCGTTCCGCGTTGCCGAGCGCGTCGCCCTTGACGATCTCGAGGCCGGTGTAGTCGCGGAACTTGTCGGGATAGCCGACGCTGACCCTGATGATCGCGAGCTTGGCCTTGGCCTTCGCCTTGGTCGCCGGCGTCATCCACGCGAGCTGATCGATCCGGCGACCGAACGCCGCGACGATGTGGGTCACCATCTCCGTGATCTTCTGCTTCGCCGCCGCGGGGAAGTACTTGCCGACGTACATCTTGCCGACGGCCTCGCCGACGGCATCGCTCGTGTGGTCAACGCCGCGCTTCCATCGCTCCGCGAGCGCGGGCGTGCCGGCGAGCGCGCTGCCGTAGAAGGCGAAGCTCTCGTCGACGAACGCCTTCGGCAGCATCGGCGCCGCCCGATCGATCGCGCGGTAGGTCAGGTAGGCCTTCCAGGTGTCGAGCGGGACCGACTTCGCGAGCGCCGAGATTCCGATCGTGGCTTTCGGGTGCCACACATCGAACATCTCCACGTTCCCGAGCTGCGCACCTTCGAACAGCGCGCCCCAATCCAGGCCGGGCGCCTTCGTGTCGAAGTCCTTGCGGGTCCAGTGCGTGATGCCGTTCTTCACGCTCTCCGAGTCGCTGCGCGGCTGATGCGCCTTCGCGATCTTGACCTCGAGCTCCATGATCTTCGGCGCGAGGGCGTCGGCGTCGGCGATGCCGGCGAGCTTCAACATCGCGTCGATGTGGGCCTGGTACTTCGTGCGCAGCTCGGCCATCTTCGGGGCCGCATCCAGGTAGTAGTCGCGGCTCGGCATGCCGAGGCCGCCCTGCAGGAGGAACGGGATGTACTTGCTCGGGTCCGTGAGGTCCTGGGCGACCCACACACCGAACAGGTTCGCCGTCTCGAACCAGGTGTTGTTGATCGCATCCACGTCGGCGCGCAGCGTCCCGCCGATCGCGAGCGCGAGGTGCATGGGCTCCTTGATCCCGGCGATCCTGTCGAGCGCGGGCTTGAGCGGTGCCACGCCGGCTTTCTCGATCGCGGCCTCGTCCATGTACGTCGCGTAGTAGTCGCCGACCTTGCGCTCCTCGGAGCCCGCGGGCGCGGTCATCGCTCCCTTGATCAGCTCGGCGACGCGCTTCGCGGTCTTCTCCACGGTGATTCCGCCAGAGCCCCAGCTCGAGCGGTCCGCGGGGATCTCGGTCGTCCTCAGCCAGGTGCCGTTCGCGTACCCGAAGAAGTCGTCACCGGGCGGAACCGTCTTGTCCATGCCGGCGAGATCCAGCGCGGGGCTGGGGGGCTCGGTCGGCTCGGCGGGGGCCGCAGAGCCGGAGCCGGCAGACCCAGAGCCGGCCGAGCCAGGCGCGGGTGCGGGCATCGGAGCCATCTTCCCCTCGGGGTCTTTCTTGCTGCCGCACGCGGCGACGAGGATCAGCGAGAGGAGGAGGGGGCGCTTCATGGCGCCGACCCTACAAGGGTTTTGCGGTCGCGAGAATGCGACCGGCGCGACACCTCGGCCGGGCTGTGCGATCTCCCGTAGTTGAGGCCCGGAAGCGTGATAAACGCTGTTGTTCCCATGGGCGGCTGCACGAACTGCAAGGGCAAGGAAGGCTGCGACGACCACAAGGGCCAGATGATGGGCACCGTGGAACAGGCGCTGGCCGACCTGTACCCGACCCGGACCTGGGGCGAGGTCGACGATCGCGAGTTCGCGGGCGTCTCGCCGGAGGACCTCTCGGGTCTCGCCGAGGAGCTCGCCATCGAGCTCAAGGCCGCCACGTTCGTGCGCACCGGCGGTGACGACGAGGCGTGCGACTACATCTACGTTCTCTCGCTCGGTCGCGCCCCGTGTGTGGTCCAGGTCCGCGACCACGGCGCCGAGCTGCCCGACGAGTGGCGCTCGACCGATGCGATCGAGGAGCTCTACCTTCGCGTCGTGCTCAGCCACCGCGCGCCCGTCGCCGCCGTGCAGCAAGTCGCGATCAACCTCGTCCGCTCCGATGACGGCTACGTGATCCGCGAGTCCCCGCGCGCCGGCGTCTACGATGCGCCGCTGCTCAAGCGACTGCAGAAGCTCGTCGCGATCCTCCCGGCCTATGGCCTCACGCACCTCGACTTCGGCGACATCGCCCACGCGCCGCCCGGGTTCCGCGCCGGCGAGTGGCGTGCGCTCTACGGCGCCGACCCGTCGATCGCCAACTACCTGTTCTACGCGCAGCCGACGACCATGATCTCGACGACCTATCTGCCCGCGAGCGAGCCATCGTGACCACCGAGGGCGGACTCGAGGACGAGGTGATGCAGGTGCTGCGAGATCTGGTCACCGAGATCGGTGCGGTCTCGGCACGCATCACCGAACACGACGACGTCCGCACGGGCGTCCCGGCCCGCACGCTCGCGCTCGGCGGCGGCGAGTTTCTCCGCGTCGAGCTCGGCACGCGATCGTCGTCCGACACGCCGATCGAGCAAGCGTTCGAGCACGTCACCCGTCAGCTGCGCGCGATCCGCCGGCGCTGGGAGGTGGCGCGCCTCCCCGAGGCGTTCGTCGGCCCGGGCGCCGCGCCGACGAGCGACAAGGTCACCGACCGGATCGCGAACTACCTCAAGGGCCTCGCCAGCATCGATCGCGCCTCGAACGCGTTCGTCACGCGCGCTGGCAAGCTGATCGCATCGGCGAATCCTCCCGACGAGTCCGAGTCTTCGCGCTGGCAGTTCCTCGCACGGCGTACCGCGAACACGCACGCACCGGGCTCGTCGTACGGCGAGATCGTGGACCCCGATGCCTACGCGATGAGCTTCTGGTACGACTGCACGCTGATCATCTTCCTCGCCGACCCTTATGGCATCGACTTCGTGCGGCACCGCGCGCGGCAGGTCGCGCGCGAGCTGGCAAATCTCCTGCCGATGCTCGAGCCCGATCCCGATGCGCCGGCGGCGATCCGGCGTCGGCCGCCGACGATCCCGTAGGGCGCAGCACGCACGGCGTGCTGCCCGGCGCCCTCGTGCCGACCGGCGCGTCGCTACCCGCCCAGCAGCGACTTGAGCACGCTCGCATCACCCTCGAGCGCCGTGCGTTGCATGTACAGGTGCATGCCGCGCTCGCCGCCGAGCTCCTCGCCACCACCGGCGCGACCTGGCCCCCCGTGCAGCAGCGAGGGCAGCGCGGTGCCCGGGCCCGGCGACTGCGCCGCCATCTTCGCCGAGCCAAGGTAGAGGCGCCCGCACCAGGGCGCGGCGGCGCCGACGAAGGCGCCGACCCAATCGCGCTCGTCGGAGTACGCGGAGGACACGAGGCAGCCCTGGCCCTTCGCGACGAACGCAGCGGCGAACACCGCGGTGCCGTCGTAGCTGCCGATCGTGGTGCACGGGCCGAACACCTCGTGCTCGTTCAGCGGCGCGCAGTTCATCGGATCCTTCGTCGCGCGGACGACGGGCCCGACGAAGAAACCCTTGCCCGTGGGGACGCCGACCGGCGTGACGTCGCCGCTGCCACCGAACACCTCGGTGGTGGCCGCCGCGAGGCGCGCGATGCCGGTGCGGATGTCGGCGGCCTGCGCCGCGGTAGCGAGCGGTCCCATGCGCACGCCTTCCTGGGCCGGATCGCCGACGACGAGGCCACCGAGGCGTTCGCGGAGCGCATCGGCGACGTCGCCTTCCTTGCCGAGCGGGACGAGCACGCGGCGGATCGCCGTGCACTTCTGGCCGGTCTTCTGGGTCATGTCGCGCACCACATCCGCGAGGAACAGGCCGCCGGTCTCCGAGCCGAGATCGACGTCGGGCCCGAGCACGGCGGCGTTGAGCGAGTCCGCTTCGATGTTGAGGCGCACCGAGTGTTCGATGATCTTCGGGTGGGCGCGCAGCATCCGCGCGGTGGTGCTGCCGCCGGTGAACGCGACGACGTCGCCCGGGCCGAGGTTATCGAGGAGCGCACCGGCGGGGCCGACGAGGAGCTGCAGCGCGCCGGGGGGGAGCAGCGGGGCGAACAGCTCCATCATCTTGTGCGCGACGAGCGCGGTGGCGGTGGCAGGCTTCGAGATGACCGGCATGCCGGCGAGCAGTGCGCAGCCGAGCTTCTCGCACAGCCCCCAGCCCGGGAAGTTGAACGCGTTGATGTGGACCGCGACGCCGCGGCGCCGGCCCCACACGTGCTGGCCGCCCATCCGCGCCGTGCGGCCGACCTGGATCGGTTCGCCGTCGGCGACGACCGAGATCGCGCCGAGCTTCGCGCCGATCTCCGCGTAATGGGATAGCGTCATCGCCCCACCATCGACGTCGAACTTCGCGTCGCTGCGTGTATTGCCGCCGTTCGCGACCGCGAGGTCGATCAACGCCTCGCGTGCGCCGTGGATCGCCTTGGCGCACGAGGCGAGCAGGGCGCCGCGCTGCGCGAACGTGAGTGCGCCCAGCTCGGCGACGCCGGAGGTGCGCGCGTAGGCGAACGCGCCGGCGAGATCGTGCCCGCCGTTGCACACCTCTGCCAGCGGGGCCTCGGTGGCCGGATTGACGAGCGTGGCCTTGGCCCCGGAGCCGGTGGACCACGCACCCGAGAGGTAGCTGGCGAGGAGCTGCATGCGCGGTTCATAGCAAATGTTTGCTATCGTCGGCGATGGGTCGATGTCTTCGCTCGTCAAACGCATGATCACCGGCTTCGTGGCCATCCTGGTGGTCATCGTGGGTGGTGGAGTCGGCTACTGGTGGATCGGCGACGGGCTGTGGCGGTTCAAGGACTGTCTCTACATGACGGTCATCACCGTCACTACCGTCGGGTACGGAGAGATCCTCGAGGGCATGGACAAGGTCCAGTACGCCCGCGGGTTCACCACGGTGCTGTTGCTGTTCGGCACCGCGAGCATCGTGTTCTTCTCGTCGACGATCACCGCCTTCATCATCGAAGGCGATCTGCGCAACGTGTTGTTCGCCTCCAAGCTCAAGAAACGGATAAAACGCATGAAGGATCACGTGGTGGTGTGCGGTGCTGGTTCGACGGGGCGCAACGTCATCGAGGAGCTGCTGAAGACCGGCACGCCGGTGATCGCGATCGACATGAACGAGGTCGAGCTCAAGGAGATCGCCGACAAGTTCCCGAAGGCGGACTACTCGTTCCTCGTCGGCGACGCAACGGATGACGACGTGATCGCCGCGGCGAACCTCAACACGGCGCGCGGCATGGTCGCGGCGCTGGCCTCCGACAAGGACAACCTCTACCTCGTTGTCTCGGGCCGCCAGACCAACCCGAGTCTGCGGATCGTGGCGCGCTGCGCGGAGCTCTCGCACGTGGAGAAGATCAAGCGGTCGGGCGCCGACGCCGTGGTATCGCCGAACTTCATCGGCGGCATGCGCATCGTCTCCGAGATGATCCGCCCCGCGGTGGTCAGGTTCCTCGACGACATGCTGCGCGAGAAGCGCGCCGCGTATCGCATCGAGGAGGTCCGCCTCGGCGCCAAGGCCGCGGATCTCGGCGGAACGCTGCGCGATGCGCGGATCCGCGAGAGGTTCGGGATGACCGTGCTCGCGCTGTCGCCGACCGATACGTCGAACTGGACCTACAATCCCGACGCCAACGAGAAGATCGGCCCGGGCATGACCCTGGTCGTCCTCGGCTCCGCCGAGCAGGTCGCGAACCTGCGCGCCCTATCCACGTAGTGCGCAGGCCCGTTCCGGGCGGTATCCTGATGGATGCGTTCGGTCGAGGTCGCGCGGACGAAGGAGGTGGTGGCGGCGGCGGTGCTGCTCGTCGCGCTCGGCGCGATCGGCGCCGTCGGCGCGGCGATCTCCGGCGCATCGTTCATGACGGACCTCGAGATCGTGCAACCGCCGCTCGCCAAGATCGAACCCGCCGTCCAGGACCCGCACACTCCGCGGCTCGCGCGCCGCGTGTTCCTCGTGATCGTCGATGGCTTGCGCAGTGACAAGAGCTACGAGCTGCCGTTTCTCGACGCTCTGCGGCGCACCGGGCTCGATCTGGAGGCGCAGTCGCACTACCCCAGCTGGTCGCGCCCGAACTATGTCTCGATCCTCGCCGGGGTTCCTCCGTCGGCGAGTGGCGTGCGCACGAACCACCACAACACGCCGGTCACGCTCGACACGCTGATGGATCGCGCGCATGCCGCGGGGCTGCACGTGGTGACCGCGACTGACTACGCGGTGCTGCCGCAGCTGTTCCTGCGCCCGGCGGCGGCGACCATCGCCTCGATCGCACCGGAGGCCCTGGAGGACATCGAGATCGATCGGATGCAGGACGCGCTCGCACCGTCGATCGTGGACGCGCCCGAGAGCACCTTGGTGTCTCCGTTCGACGACGCGCGCTACGTCCCCTGGCCGGGTGGGTTCGCCGCCGCCGGGGCGGCGCTGGTCGCCGGAGGGAAGGCCGACCTCGTCGTGCTGCTCGTCAGCACCGTGGATATCGCGGGGCACGAGCACGGCGCCGAGAGCACGCAGTACCGCGAGGCCGCCGAGAGCGCCGATCGAGCGCTAGCGCGCGTGCTGGGCACGGTCGATCTCGCGCAGGACACGATCGTGGTGCTCGCCGACCATGGCCACACGAGGAGGGGCGGCCATGGCGGCACCGAGCCCGAGGTGATGAGCGTTCCACTGATCCTCGCGGGCGCCGGCATCGATCCGCGCGGCTCCGCGGACGACGCGCGCTTGATCGACGTCGCGCCCACGATCTCCGCGCTGCTCGGCATGGCCGCTCCCGGGCACGGTCTCGGGAAGACGCTGACCCACGTCCTCGCCCTCGAACCGGCGGCGCGCGCGCGCCTCGAGGTCGCCGATGCCGCGCGGCTCGTCACCACGGAGCGCGTGGTCGCGGTCGCCGACGCGCGCGCGTCCGAGGACCTCCTCGAGCATCGCGCGCTGCGCCTCGCGCTCGTCGGATGTGCGCTCGTCCTCGCGGGTGTCCTCGCGGCGCTACTCGTGCGAGCCGGCGCGCTGCGCTTTCACATCCGGGTGCTCTTCACCGCCGTCCCGGCGTTCTTTGTCGTCTACTACGGTCTGATCGGCACGCTCGGTCAGCGCTTCTCGCCCTCGCTGGTCCCGGCCCAGGGCCACCTCGCGTTCCAGCTGGCGAAGTACGGGGTGGTCGGTATGGCGATCCAGGTCGCCGCCAGCCTGTGGGCGCTGCGCGACCAGGGCAGCCTCGCGCGCCGCCTGGCGGCCGCGAACGGGATCGCATGGACCGGGCTCGTGCTCGCGATGCTCCCGGCCGGCCTGCTGTGGGCGTTCTTCCCGGCGCCGTACCTGCAAGTGCCGGGACCGCTGTGGCTCGTGGTTATTCCCGCGGTCAAGGTGGCCGTCGGGTGCGCCGGCGTCACCATCGCACTGACGCTTGCCCTCGAGGTTGTCATCTTCGCCGCGCGGGCCTGGCATCGCGAACATCCACAGCTGAAGTAGCGCGCACTTGCTGCTATAGGTAGTAGCCGTGAGCGCTCGCCCGTCCTGGGTTCGGTGGGTAACCCCCGCGCTCCTCGCAGTTGCGATCGTCGCACTCGTGTTCACCGTGCGCGATGTCGGGCTGCGCACACTCGGCCACTATCTGAAGTTGATCGGGTGGTGGTGGATCGCGGTCGCCGCGCTCGAGATCTTCAACACCACGCTGCACTCGACGGCGCTGTGCGCGTTCGCCGCGCCGGACAAGCTGCGCCTCAAGGATGCGTTCCTCGCGCAGCTCGCGGGCCGTGCCGTCAACGCGGTCACGCCGAGCGGAAATCTCGGCGAGGTCGTCAAGATGTCGGTGCTCACCGATGTGGTGTCGTCGTCGCGCGCCGTCTCCACGGTCCTCCTCTATAACGTCGTCAGCTTCACGATCGAGCTCGGCATCGTCGCGCTGGCTGCGCCGGTGCTCGCGCTGCTCGTGCCGATGCCGCTCGGGATGCGCGTGCTGTTCCTCGGCGTCGGCGTCGTGTGCCTCGTGATCTCGATCGGCCTGTACGCGCTCGTGCGTCGCGGCATGCTCGCGAGCCTCGTCAAGGTCGCGGTCAAGCTCCGGATCATCAAGCAGGCGCGCTACGAGGGCTGGTACGCGAAGCTCCACGACATCGACGAGAAGCTGTCGAGCCCGCCCCACCATTCGGCGCTGTTCTGCAGCGCCGCTCGTGTCGCAGCGTCCACATGGAGTAGCGGCGCGAACCCGTTGGCCAGGCCGAGTAGGGGCAAGGCGATGCACAGCGCGAGC
>JAYVLW010000888.1:0-4742 GCA_043759315.1 Myxococcales bacterium | reverse complement strand
AAGGCGATGCAGCTCGTGTCGACCGCGAAGCTCAAGCGCGCGCAGAGCGCGTTGATCGCTGCGCGGCCGTACACCCAGGCCATCACCGACGTCGTCGGTCAGCTGTCGGCAGTGGCGGGCACGGATTCGCATCCGCTGTTCGAGGAGCGCCCGCTGGTCAAGGCCGGCATCGTCGTGATGACGAGCGATCGCGGTCAGGCCGGCGCGTTCAACGCGAACGTCACCAAGGCCGTCGAGCGCTACGCGGCGAACGAGCTCTCGGGCGCCTCCGAGGTCTCGCTCCGCATCATCGGCAAGAAGGGCAACCAGTACTTCTCGCGCCGCCGCGCCACGATCACCAGCTTCGATCTCGCGCCGACCGGCCTCACCGCGCTCGATAGCGCGCGCGAGACGGCGAACCGCGTGATCGCCGACTTCAAGGACGGCAAGGTCGACCGCGTGTTCGTGGTCTACAACGAGTTCAAGAACGCCGGCACGCAGGCGGTGAAGGTGAAGCAGATCCTGCCGGTCGCCATCGAGAAGGTGACCACGCCGGAGACCGGCCCCTCCGAGTCGGCCGACTACCTCTACGAGCCGAGCAAGGAGGATCTCCTCAACCGGCTCGTCCCGCTCTACGTGCAGATCATGCTGTACCGCGCGGCGCTCGAATCGATCACGTCGTTCTTCGCCGCGCAGATGACGGCGATGCAGAACGCCACGAAGAACGCCGGCGACATGATCGCGGCGCTCACGCTCCAGTTCAACCGCGCTCGTCAGGCATCGATCACCAAGGAGCTCGCCGAGATCGTCGGCGGCGCCGAGGCTCTCAAGGGTTAAAGGGAACTCATCATGGCTACCGACTTTTCTCCCAACAGCATGGGCCGCGTGGTCCAGGTCATCGGCCCCGTCGTCGACGTTGCATTCGATTCCGCCGAGCTTCCCGAGATCAACACCGCGTTGCTCATCTCGAACCCGTCGATCGACAAGCGCGAAGACAACCTCACCGTCGAGGTCGCTCAGCACCTCGGCGAGCACATGGTCCGTTGCGTCGCGATGGACACCACCGACGGTCTGATCCGCGGCATGTCGGTGAAGAACACCGGCAAGGCGATCGCCGTGCCCGTGGGCGCCGGCGTCCTCGGCCGCATCCTCAACGTCATCGGCGAGCCGATCGACGAGAAGGGCGCGGTCAAGAGCGACATCTTCCGCCCGATCCACCGCTCGGCCCCGCCGTTCGTGGATCAGGCAGTGTCGGTCGAGATGTTCGAGACCGGCATCAAGGTGATCGACCTCCTCGCCCCGTACCGCCGCGGCGGAAAGATCGGCCTGTTCGGTGGCGCCGGCGTCGGTAAGACCGTGCTCATCCAGGAGCTGATCAACAACGTCGCCAAGAAGTCCGGCTCGTACTCGGTGTTCGCCGGCGTCGGCGAGCGCACGCGCGAGGGCAACGACCTCTATCACGAGCTCGCGGAAGCGAAGCTGTTCGATGGCTCGTCGGTGCTCTCGAAGACCGCGATGGTGTTCGGCCAGATGAACGAGCCGCCGGGTGCACGCGCCCGCGTCGCTCTCTCCGCGCTGACGATGGCGGAGTACTTCCGCGACGTCGAGAAGCAGGACCTCCTCCTGTTCATCGACAACATCTTCCGGTTCACGCAGGCCGGCTCCGAGATGTCCGCACTCCTCGGCCGCATCCCGAGCGCCGTCGGTTACCAGCCGACCCTCGCGACGGAGATGGGTGGTCTGCAGGAGCGCATCACCTCGACCAAGGACGGATCGATCACGTCGGTGCAGGCCATCTACGTGCCCGCCGACGATCTCACCGACCCGGCGCCCGCCACCGCGTTCGCCCACCTCGATGCCACCACGGTGCTCAACCGCGCGATCACCGAGAAGGGCATCTACCCGGCCGTCGATCCGCTCGACTCCACGTCGACGATCCTCTCCGCCGCCGTCGTCGGCGAGCGCCACTACAAGGTCGCCCGCGAGGTGCAGCGCATTCTGCAGCGCTACAAGGATCTCCAGGACATCATCGCGATTCTCGGCATGGACGAGCTGTCGGAAGACGACAAGCAGACCGTGTCGCGCGCGCGCAAGATCGAGAAGTTCTTCGGCCAGCCGTTCCACGTCGCCGAGACGTTCACCGGTCTCAACGGGATCTTCGTCTCGCGCGAGGACACGGTCCGCTCGTTCGAGGAAATCCTCGACGGCAAGGCCGATGAGCTGCCGGAGCAGGCGTTCGAGATGACCGGCACCATCGACGACGTGCGCGCCAAGGCCGCCGAACTCGCGAAGCGGGGCTAAGCCCATGGCGAGCGGACTCAACACCATCCTCGCGGTGAACGTGGTCACGCCGAAGGGCGTGATCGCGCACACCGAGGCGGATAGCGTGCAGGCCCCCGGCGAGCTCGGCGAGTTCGAGATGCTGCCGGGTCACATCCCGATGCTCGCGGCGCTCAAGCCGGGCGTCCTGACGATCGGCACCAAGGCGCGCACCCGTTACGCGGTGTCGAGCGGCTACCTCCGCGTCGATCCCGCCGGCGCCGTCGAGATCCTCGTCGAGCAGGCGCTCGCGGCGAAGGACATCGATACCGACGCCGCGAAGAAGGAGCTCGCGACCGCCGAGGGCGAGCTCGCGAAGTGGGGCGACAAGGCGATGGACGGCGACTACGTGAACGTGCAGGCGCGGATCGGCTGGGCGAAGGCCCGCATCGACGCCACATCGCACTGAGGCCGGATCGACCTCGCACCGACGCGGATGCTAGCCTCGCGGGATGGGTGACCCTCTTCCGCTCTCCGACGCGGCCGTTCGCCTCGCGAGCATTGTCACGTTCGCGGATAGCGAAGGCGGTCCGCTGATCGCGATGAGCGAGCGGGCGCTCGCCGACTGGCACGGCGCCTACGACGCGACGGGTACGGCGATCTACGGCAAGGCGCCGTGCGACTACGATCGGGCGTGCGCTGCGGCGCCGTGCGAGGTTATCGATGTCGGCAGTGCACAGGCAGTTGCACTCGAGACCCCCGACAACGGAACGTTGGTCGCGCAGCCCGATGGCGCGCTGATCGTGCGCTGGATCGGCGCCGACGACGCGGCGACGCTGTTGTCGGCCGCGTTCGCGGTGGACGACGTCGACTTCGAGGAGCAGCCGGGCGACTACGTGCACGATGGAACCGACCTCGTGCTGTTCGATTCGGCGAGCTCCGGTGCGCGCCTCGATCGCAAGCGCGCCGCATCGGTCGAGCTCCCCGCCGGAACATATGCGATGACCTTGCTCGGCGAGTGGAGCGGCCCTGTGCTCGGCAGCGACGATGCGCCGCATGACACCATGGTGCAGGTGCTGCGGCTGCGCCGGAAGACGTGATGCAGCTCGCGACCGCAAGGCTCGTCCTCCGCGAATTCGTCGAGACCGACTGGGCCGCGCTCTACGCGATCGTCTCGCTGCCCGAGGTGGTGCGCTATCAGACCGAGGACGTGTTCGACGAGGATCGCACACGGCAGTACGTGCAGGGCATCATGGTCTCGGCGCGCGAGACGCCGCGCCTCGTGTTCGACTTCGTCGTGATGCTCGATGGCGCGCTCATCGGTCGCACCGGTATGAAGCGCGGCGAAGATCCGCGGATGGCGTCGATGTGGTTCGAGATCGCACCCCTGCATCAGGGCAAGGGCTACGGCGCGGAGGCGGCGCGCGCGCTGCTCGGCTACGCGTTCGATGAGATCGGGCTGCACCGCGTGTGGGGGGATTGCGATCCGCGCAACCCAGCCTCGGCGCGCGTGATGGAGAAGATCGGCATGCGGCGCGAAGGGCACCTCGTGCAGAACGTGTTCATCAAGGGCGAGTGGTGCGATAGCGTCATCTTCGCGATGCTCGCCTCGGAGTGGAAGCGCTGATGGAGGACACCGTTCGCGTGCGCTGCCCGTACTGCCGCGAGTACGTCGAGCTCTACGTCGATCCGGATACGACCGGCACGCTCGTCGAGGATTGTGCCGTGTGTTGTCAGCCGTGGGCGATCACGGTCGAGCGCTCCGGCGGCAAGCTGCGCGTGCAGGTCAACCGTGCGCAATGACGTCACGGCGAACTGCCTCCCGCAGGCCGCTCAGGCGCGGCCGCGGAGCTTGGTCGCGAGGTCTGCGCCGAGCACGAGCTGCATGGCGGTGCGTGTATCGGGCGTGTCCGCGAGGTAAGCGCGTAGCGAGGAGCTCTCCCAGCGCACGATGCGCAGCCGATCCGCGGCGACCACGTTCGCGGCGGGCGGCTTGCCGGTGAGGTAGCTGAGCTCGCCGATGAAGGCACCGTGCGAGAGCTCGACCGTGCGGGTGTCGGCGAGCTGGACCCGCGCCGTACCGTCGATGACGATCGCGAGGTGGGCGAGCGGCTCGCCCTGACGGATCACGTGATGCCCGGCGGGGTGCTCGACGATCTCCGCGACCTCGAGAAGGCGCAGCAGCTCGCGCGGGCGCAGCGACGGGAACACCGACCTCGCGAGCTTCTTCGCATCCGGCGGCAGTCGCACGGGGCGGCGCTCGTGGATCAGCTGGAGCAAGCGCGCGAAGTTGATCGTGAAGAACACGATCTGCCAGGCCATGAGCTCGCGCGGCGGCGTGGACTCGGAGAGGAGCAGGCCGATCAGCGACGCCACACCGGCGACGCAGGTCATCAGCCGGAGCCAGAGGATCTCCTTCACCGCATACGAGATCAGGTAGATCGCGTTCGCGAGGTGCAGGAGCGGCGTCACGGTGCGACCGCCTGCGCGCGCTCGGCGAGCGC
>JAYVLW010000887.1:0-6551 GCA_043759315.1 Myxococcales bacterium | reverse complement strand
TACTCGACCGATCGCACGGATGCGAACGGCAACCTCATGCACGTCTCGCTCGCCTTCAACCCGAGCCACCTCGAGGCGGTAGATCCGGTGGTGTGCGGTCGGGTGCGCGCGAAGCAGACCCGCCACCACGACGTCGAGCATCGGCGCGTGATGGGGATCCTCGTTCACGGCGACGCCGCGTTCGCGGGGCAAGGCCTCGTCACCGAGACGCTGCAGCTCTCGAGCTTGCCCGGTTATCGCACCGGCGGCACCGTGCACCTGATCGTCAACAATCAGGTCGGCTTCACCGCGTCACCCGCCGAGCAACGCTCCACGCCGTACTGCACCGACATCGCGAAGATGCTGGAGTGCCCGATCTGGCACGTCAACGGCGAGGATCTCGATGCGCTGACGCGCGTGATCGAGATGGCGTGCGAGTTCCGGGCGCAGTTCGCCTCCGATGTCGTGATCGACATGTACTGCTATCGCAAGTACGGTCACAACGAGAACGACGAGCCGAGCTTCACGCAGCCGCTGATGTACGAGGCGATCAAGCAGAAGGCATCGCCGGTCGAGATCTATACGACGCGGCTCGTCCGTGACGGCGTGCTGACGAACGACGACGTCACGACGATGACGAGGACGCGGGTCGCGGAGCTGGAGGTCGAGCTCGAGGCGGCGAAGGCGCTCAACAAGCGCCCCGAGGGACCGTCGATGACGGCGATGTGGCGCGGCTACCGCGGGGGCATCACGGATGCACCGGTCGACGCCGATACGAAGGTGCCGCGCGAGGTCCTGGGGCTCATCGCGAGCGCGATCACCGAGGTGCCGAACGGGTTCACGCCGCATCCGAAGATCGAGCGTCTGCTCGAGCAGCGCGCACAGATGGGCAAGGGCGAGCGCGCGCTCGACTGGGGAATGGCGGAGCTGCTCGCGTACGGCTCGCTGCTGTATCAGGGCATCAACGTGCGGCTGTCCGGGCAGGACTGCTCTCGCGGCACGTTCAGCCATCGCCACGCGATCATCACGGACATCAAGACCGGGCGCGAGCACCTCGTGCTCGGCGGCATCCAGCCCGATCAGGGCCAGTGCCGGATCTACGATTCGCTGCTGTCGGAGGCCGGCGTCGTCGGCTTCGAGTTCGGATACTCCCTCGACTATCCCGATGCGCTCGTCATGTGGGAGGCGCAGTTCGGCGACTTCGCGAACGGCGCGCAGGTGATGATCGATCAGTTCATCACCTCGTCGGAGGACAAGTGGAAGCGCCTGTCCGGCCTGGTGTTGCTGCTCCCGCACGGGTACGAAGGGCAGGGGCCCGAGCACTCGAGCGCGCGCCTGGAGCGCTATCTGGAGTCGTGCGCAGAGCACAACATCCAGGTCGCACAGCCCACCACGCCCGCGCAGATGTTCCACCTGCTCCGCGAGCAGCAGCTTCGCTCGATGCGCAAGCCGCTGATCGTGATGACGCCGAAGAGCCTGCTCCGCCTCCCGGCGGCGACCTCCACGATCGACGAGCTCGCGCACGGCAAGTTCCATCGCGTGCTCGCCGACGAGACCGCCGACCCCGCGAAGGTCACGCGCGTGCTCCTGTGCACCGGCAAGATCTACTACGAGCTCGCGGACGAGCGCACGAAGCGAAAGTCCGAGCACATCGCGATCGTCCGGATCGAGAAGCTGTATCCGTGGTGGCCGCACCTCGTCGCGGCGGCGACCCTCGACAAGTACCCGGGCCTCGACGAGGTGATGTGGGTACAGGACGAGCCGCACAACATGGGCGCGGGAAACTTTGTCACGCCGCGGATCGACAAGCTGCTCGACGGCAAGAACATCAGCTACGACTTCATCGGCCGCGCGGAGAGCGCCAGCCCTGCGACGGGCTCGCACAAGGCGCACGTGATGGAGCAGCAGCAGATCCTCAAGCAAGCGTTCGACCCGCGCTAGCACCGTCGAGGATGGCGGGGTAGCATGCCCCCCATATGGCGGATCTGGTCGTACCTCAGCTCGGCGAATCGATCACGGAAGCAGTCATCGCGCGTTGGCTCAAGCAGGTGGGTGATGCGGTTGCCGTCGACGAGCCGATCGCGGAGCTCGAGACCGACAAGATCACCGTGCAGCTGCCGTCTCCCGTCGCGGGCGCGCTCGCCGAGCAGCGTGCCGCCGTCGGAGCGACCGTGAAGGTCGGTGAGGTGATCGGCGCCGTGACCGCCGGTGCGGCAGGCAAGGCAGCTCCAGCTCCAGCTCCGGCGCCGGCTCCGTCCGTCGTGGCGGCGAAGTCGACCGAGGCGCCGAACCATCCGGGCGGCCGCCAGCCCACGCTCGGTGGCGCGCTCGCCGCCGCGCCCGCGCCGATGAAGGCGCAGACACCGGAGATCGTGAAGGCGAACGGCAACAGCGGCGCGCTGGACAAGGACGCGCTCCTCAAGCTGACGCCGTCGCAGCGCGCCACGGCGCGCGAGTCGGGGGCGCTCCCCGCGCGCGGCTCCTCGGCGCCCGCCGCTCCGAGCGGGCCCAGCGAACAAGCGCGCCTCGCGGCCGTCGATCCCCGCGACGAGGTGGTGCCGATGTCGCCGCTGCGCAAGCGCGTCGCGGAGCGCCTCGTCCAGGCGCAGCACGAGAGCGCATCGCTGACCACGTTCAACGAGGTCGACATGACCGCGGTCATGGACCTGCGCGCGAAGTACAAGGAGACGTTCGAGACCCGCCACGGCGTGAAGCTGGGCTTCATGTCGTTCTTCGCGAAGGCGTGCGTCGCCGCTGCGAAGCTGTACCCCGGCCTCAACGCCGAGGTCGTCGGCGGCAACATCGTCTACAAGAAGCACTACGACTTCGGGATCGCGGTCTCGACGCCCAAGGGCCTCGTGGTCCCGGTGCTCCGCGAGGTCGATACCCTGTCGTTCGCCGGGATCGAGAAGGGCATCCTCGCGCTCGCCGACAAGGCGAAGACCGGCAAGCTCGCGCTCTCCGATCTCTCGGGCGGTACGTTCAGCATCACGAACGGCGGCATCTACGGCTCGATGATGTCGACCCCGCTCCTCAACTATCCGCAGACCGGCATCCTCGGCATGCACAACATCGTCAAGCGCGCGCTCGTCATCAACGACGAGGTCAAGGTGCGCCCGGTGATGTACCTCGCCCTGTCGTACGACCACCGCGTCGTCGACGGCAAGGAAGCCGTATCGTTCCTCGTCGCCGTGAAGGACCGCCTCGAGGCGCCCGAGCGGATGCTCGTCGAAGTCTAGTCGGTCTCGGCCGAGGAGCTCAGGCGCCGGGCGGGATCGTCCGGCGGTCCACGCCGCACGTGTTCGTCGACCAGTACGCGTCCGGATCGGTCCAGTACACGGTCCGGTCGGCGCCGGGCTCGACGAGGTTCGCGCGGATTCGGCCGTCAAAGCTGACGATCCGGATGTGGTGATCCGGCGACTGGCCGCGCTCGTAGGCCTTGCCGATCAGCATCGCGCGATCGGCGCCGGTCGGATCGAGCTCGACGCTCTCGACGGCGGCGACATCCACGAACGTCCACAGCTCTCGACCGGTCTCGGTCTCGAGCACGTGGAGGCGTGTCGCGTCCCAGATCGCGATGCGCTTGCCGTCGGGAGCGATCGCGAGGCGGGGTCGATCGACGGCCTCGGGCAATGGCCACGCGTGCTCGCTCGCCGTCTCGAGCGCCAAGCCGTGATAGCGCCGGATCGCGAGCGAGCTTCCCGCGACGCACGCGGCGAGCGGGCCCGCGGAGGAGGTCGTGGTCGCGCACGTGCCTTCGGCCGGCAGCCTGTCGCGCGGGATCGGGATCAGCTGCGCACCGATCCACACCATCGAGTTCGGATCCTCGAGAGGTTCCTCGCGCCCGGTGGCGATGTCGATCACGCAGTGCGCGGTGACCTGCGGCGTCGAATGTCCCCACCAGTCGCCCAGCATCCGCGCCGAGCCGAACCCGCCGATCGCGACGCCGCCCGGTGCAACGAACAGCTCCTTCGCGCGCTCGAGACACGCCGGCCGCTTGATCCTCCGCGTGCCGGCGCGCGTCCACACGACGACGTTCTCGTTGCCGTCGACGTAGGCGAACGCGCTCCGGTCATCGCTCGCGCCCGCTGCTTCGAGGCAACTCGTGTCGGTGTGGTTCGCATCCTTCGGCGGGCCGCACGCGGCTACGCCGAGGATCACCGCGACTGCGCGACCACGCCACATGCACGTATTCTAGCGCGTAGGAGTACGGCGGAGGATGCGTTGAGGATGGATGCTGCGCGACTGGATCAACGCGACATACGGCGCCCGGCGATCCACGAGCATCAACCTTGGGGCGCGGATCTCACCAGATGGACCGAACGCGGTCTGACGCGAGGTGCGAACCTCGACGAGCTCGCCATCGAGCTCCGATCCGACGATGGGCCAGTTGTAGACCTCCCCGAGCGTGCGGCTGAGTCCCGCGGCGATCGGGCCCGCCGTGCGGAGGATCCGTGTCGGGAGCAGCTCGCCCGTCCGTGCGAGGATCGAAAACGCAGCGCGCCGGCGGCGGAGCCAGCGAACGACGAGGGCGACGCCGATACCGCCGCCGACGACCAGCGCGGTCGTGGAAACATCCTCGAGCCAGGGCGGGCGCTCGCCGGCGACCGCGCCGACGGCCAGGGCGATCGAAAGACCGAGTGCCACGCCGAGAATCGAGGCGGCGATCAAGGCGATGGGCACGCCGACCAGGATCGCCTGCCAGAGTGGAAACAGGCGGCGCGCCGCGGCGCGAACCAGCTGCTCGGGGCGCGGATTCGGCGCGCGCTCGAGAGCCAAGATGAGATCAGCGTCGGTCATCGGAAGTTCGGACGGGGCAGGCTCGCACCCGGGCGCGGGCAGATCGAGACAACCGAGCGGCTGTTCGCGCCACCGAGGTCAGCGCACGGGCCGGACAACGATGGCCGCGCCGCTCATCGGATCCTTCGGCGCGGGCAGGTCCGCTCCGCCGATCGATGCGGCGGCGGTGTGCGCGATGCCCGCGAGGAAGCCGCCCGGAATTCCCGTGAGCGTCGCGACTTCTTCGCGGCCCGAACCACCGATCTGCCAGCTCTCGGTGACCGCCCCGTGCGTGTCGAGGGCGACGATGAACGCGTCGTCGCCGCCGCCGGCGGTGAGCGTGCGACGCCCGAGCTGGAGAGCGCCCGAGAAGAAGCCCGCGACGAGGATGCGGTCGCCGGTCGCACTGATCGCGCGCAGTCCATCGAAGTCCGGACCGCCGACGAGCATCGCGTGGCTCGCGACGCCGGCCTTGGTCCACCAGGCGACGAGACCATCGGCATCGCCATGGGCGACGAGGTCGATGCCGCCGACGTGCACGGTGTCGCGCGCGTTGGCAGCGACGACGATGTTCTCCGCGTCGTCGATCACCACGCCGGCGACGGAGTCGTCGAGCTTGCCGCCGAACGTCGCGGCCCACAGGCGGGTGCCGGTGCGCTCGTCGAGCAAGGCGACGAAGCCGTCGGCGTACGGCGCACGTTCGTCGAACGCGGGGAGCGGAATGCCCTCGAGCTCGGCGCCGGCGGCGAACGTGCCGGCGATCGCGAGGCGACCATTGCGCGCCGAGATGCCCTGCACGCTATCGGCGTGCGGACCGCCGACGCGGATCAGCCACTCGGGTTCCCCGGTCAGCCCGAGCCGCACGACGAAGCCATCGGACTTGCCAGCGCTGGACACGACGGCGTTGCCGATGCGCAACGTGCCGCTGAACGCCCCGCCGAGGAGGGCGCCGCGCGCCGTCCCGGTGACCGTGGTGACTTGTGCCCACTCGCTCGACTCGATCGCGGTGGTCCACGGCGATGCGCCGGTGGACTGATCGAGCGCCACGACCATCGCAGCCGGCTCGCCGCGCACCGGCTGCCCGGCGAGGGTGCCTGTCCCGGCGAGCGATGCGAACAGGAGCGGAGCCTGCTGCGCGATCGGGCCGGCGATGCCGCCGAGCTTCGCCGACCACACGACCGAGCTGCCCCTGCGAGCTTCGATCGTCGATGTGGTGCCGGAGGCAAGGGCGACGAACGTGAGCTCGCGATCTGCGGCGAGGCCGCGGAGCGAGGTCGCGTCGCGTCCGATCTCGAGCGTCGATGGATCTGCCGCCGGATCGCGTGCGTGACGCGCACCAGGGCAGGCAGCGAGCACGGCCATCGCGAGAGGCGCGATGCAGGCTCGGCGCATCACGAAGACCGCGGAGCTAGAACTTCTCGTTGCGGCTACGCAGCTCGGCGAGGACAGCGGGCAGACCCAGCTTGTCGATGCGGCGCATCCCGCGCGCCGACACCTTGAGCGTGATCCAACGCTTCTCGTCCTCGAGCCAGAACCTCTTGTTCATGAGGTTCACCTCGAAGCGCCGCTTGGTGTGGCGGTTCGAGTGGCTGACGTTAGAGCCGACGAGCGGCCGCTTCCCGGTTACCTGACAGACTCGCGACATCGTACGTCTCCTTAGATCTTCGACTCTTTGAATTCGACGTGCTTGCGGACGACGGGGTCGTACTTCTTGAGCACGAGCTTGTCCGGCGTACGCTTGCGGTTCTTCGACGTCGTGTAGAAGAAGCCGGTGTCGGCGGTCGACACGAGCC
>JAYVLW010000886.1:0-2672 GCA_043759315.1 Myxococcales bacterium | reverse complement strand
GTGCGACTGTGCTCGCAGATACCACCGGGAACTCCGGCGACGAACATCTGGGGCACGCGCAGCGCCGCGAGTCGCGCGACGAGCGTCGCGGGCGTCGACAGCGCGACCAGATCGACGGCGTTGCGATGGAACACGGCGGCGGTCGCCTGCGCCATGCCCTCGGCGTAGCCGGAGAGCGCGGGATCCTTCGCGCCGTCGGCCGCAACCCGCGTGCGCATCGATGCGAAGCCGTGCGCCTCGAACGCGGAGCTCTCGTGCGCGGCGGCCTCCGCGCTGAACGTGCAGTCTCCACGCGACAGATTGCCGTCGATATCGAGCACGCCGCGCACCGGGATGCGCTCAGCGACCAGGATCGCGAGGACGCCTCCCATCGAGTGTCCCGCGAGGATCGGCGGCTCGCGGGCCGGCCACCCGGTCAGCCAGTCCGCCAGGTGCGCGGAGAGATCGACGAGCGAGTCCCCACCGACCGCGAGCACGGGCGGCTGCGACTCTCCATAGCCAGGCAGATCCGGAAGGACGTGGGTGAACCCTTCGAGAAGGCGATGGCGGACGACCGCGTCGAAGCAGCGGGAACGCTCGCCGAGTCCGTGGATCCAGATCACCTCCGGTCCGCGCCCGATCCGCCGCACGACCATGCCGTGCTCCTCGTGTGCCTCGTCGATCAGTGGCCGTAGTCCTGCACGATGGTGACCTCGGTGCCCGACTGGTAGATGCCGCAGCCGAGCGTGGCGTACTCACCCATCATGTTGTTGTAGTGACCGTGCGCGGCGCCGGAGCCTGGACCCTCCGAGTAGAACGCCGCGATGCATTGCACGACGAGCATCGAGAGATCGCCTGCGGTCTGGTTCGTATTCCAGTGCGGGCACTCGTTCTCGGCGAAGGCGATGCCACCGCCCGACGTACTCGAGAAGTGCTGGTGCGGCGAGCCGCCGAAGTCGACCATCGCGCCGGTATCGGCGAAGTCCTCGAGCGCCGAATTCCGCGCGACCGCGGCCTTGCTGTTCATCGCGCGGTAGCGATTCGTCTCGGTCACGCACGTCTCGTGCGCCGAGCTATCACCGCCGCCTCCCCCGTCATCCCCCGCACAGGCCGCCAGGACCACGACCACCGCGATTGCACGCATGTGACGATTGTAGATCAGCCGAAGACGCGGTGGATCCGCTGGATCGCTTCCTCGATATTGGCCCGCGAGTTGAAACCCGAGAGACGGAAGTAGCCCTCGCCGCCGGGACCGAACCCCGAGCCCGGCGTGCCCACGACCTGCGCCTCGGAGAGCAAGCGATCGAAGAACTCCCACGAGCTCGCGCCACCCTGCGTGCGCAGCCAGATGTAGGGGGCGTGCACGCCGCCGAACACGGTGAAGCCGGCAGCGGAGAGGCCCTCCCGGAGGAGCCTCGCGTTCTCCATGTAGAACGCGATCTGCTTCGTCGTCTGGTCGAGGCCGCCCGGAGAGTAGGCCGCAGCGGCGCCGCGCTGCACGACGTACGAGGCACCGTTGAACTTCGTGGTGTGACGGCGCGCCCACAAGGCGTTGAGCGACACGCGCTTCCCGTCGACGCCGACGCCGGTGACCGTCTTCGGCACCACCATGAACGCGCACCGTACCCCCGTGAAGCCGGCGCGCTTCGAGAAGCTGCGGAGCTCGAGGGCGACATCCCTCGCGCCGGGGATCTCGTAGATCGAGCGCGGCAGCGACGGATCGGAGATGTACGACTCGTACGCCGCGTCGAACAGGATGACCGCGTCGTGGCGCTTCGCCCACGCGACCCAGGTCTCGAGCTGGGCGCGCGTGGCGACCGTGCCGGTCGGGTTGTTCGGCGAGCACAGGTAGACCACGTCCACGTCCACGCCCTCGGCCGGCGGATCCGGCTGGAAGCCGTTCGCCTCGTTGCCGACGAGGTAGGTCAGTCCGGGATAGCGCCCATCGGGTCCGGCGGCCGGAGTCCGCCCTGCCATGACGTTCGAGTCGACATAGACCGGATAGACCGGATCGGTGACGGCGATCCTCGCCCCGACCGCGAAGATCTCCTGAACGTTGCCGCTATCGCACTTGCTGCCATCACTGACGAAGATCTCGTCGGCCGCGATCTCGACGCCGCGCGCCGCATAGTCGTGCTGGCGGATCGCCTCGACGAGGAAGTCGTAGCCCTGCTCGGGGCCGTAGCCGCGGAAGGTCTCCCGCTTGCCCATCTCGTCGACGGCCGCGTGCATGGCTTCGACGATCGCAGGAGCTAGCGGCTCGGTCACATCGCCGATGCCGAGGCGGATGACCTTCGCGTCGGGGTGTGCCGCGGCGTATGCACGCACGCGACGACCGATCTCGGGAAACAGATAACTCGCCGGTAGCTTGGCGTAGTGCTCGTTGATGCGCGCCATGGCGCGCGAAGGTAGCCGAAACGGTTGCCTGGCGCGAGCCGCGGGCCAGCGTGCAACCCGGCGAGCCACCGCGCGGACCAAGCGGGATATGCGAATCCTTCTCGCGGTGCTGGTGTGGATCACGGGCTGCGCACACGACGTGCACGTGAGCTACCCGGCCGCACCCGACGAGCCCACCGGCAGCATCGTCCTGCTCCTGTCGCAGCCGGCGAGCGACGTGAACGTGGCGGTCAACGGCGTGCTGGTCGTCGAAGATGCACACACCGGGCGGATCGTGATCAACAACGCACCCGGGG
>JAYVLW010000885.1:0-4174 GCA_043759315.1 Myxococcales bacterium | reverse complement strand
GAGACGGCGAGGATCATCACGATGCGGCGGCCATCGTCCACGAAGTCGAGCAGCATGTCATCGAGCGCCGCCGCGCCGTCGGGGTTGTGGGCGCCATCGAGCACGATGTCGGGCTCACCGGCGATCCACTCGAACCGCCCCGGGTGCACCACCGCCGCAAGCGCACGCGCGCGAGCGTCTACATCCACGCGCAGCGCGCCGAGCGCCTCGAGCTGATCGATCGCCGCGAGCGCGGCCGCGGCATTGCGGCGTTGATGCATGCCGGAGAGCGAGAGCGGTGGTACGCGGTCCATCGCGTGCCCGTCGAGGCGAACCACCGAAGCCACGTTAGCGCGCGCCGCGGCGGCGATCAGGATGGGCGTCGCCGAAGGATCGCCCGAGCGGCTGAGCACCACGCGCTGGTTCGCCTTGAAGATGCCGGCCTTCTCGGCCGCGATCGCCGCGATCGTCGGCCCGAGGATCGCTTCGTGGTCGAGCGCGATGCCGGTGATCACCGCGACCGGTGCATCGACGACGTTCGTCGCATCGAGCCGGCCCCCGAGGCCGACCTCGAGCACGGTGATGTCGACGCGCGCCGCTGCGATGGCCACGAACGCGATCGCGGTCAGTTGCTCGAAGAACGTCAGCTCGTCGCCGCCCACTGCTTTGACCTCGTGCGCGGCGGCGACGAACGCGTCCTCGCTGATCAGCTCGCCGGCGATCACGATCCGCTCGCGCACCGTCGAGAGATGTGGTGACGTGTACGTCGCGACGCGCTTCCCGCCGGCGGCCGCGAGCGCCGCGATCATCGCGACGGTCGAGCCCTTGCCGTTCGTACCCGCGACGTGAACCACGGTCCCGAGCGCGCGATCCGGCGCGCCCAGCTTGTCGAGCAAGGCCCGCATCCTCTCGAGCCCGAGCACCACACCGAACCGCCGCGCCGCGAACAGCCTCTGCAGCAGCTCGGGATACTCGGTGGCCATCGTCAGTCGGTCTGCGGGAGCTCGGTCTCGTCGATCGCGCTGCCCGTGCGGCGCTCCGGCTGCAGACCGCGCTCGAACCAGCGCAGTGTGCGCTCGAGCGTCGCCTTCATGTCCTTGCGCGAGACGATCAGGTCGACCATCCCGTGCTCGAGCAAGAACTCCGAGCGCTGGAAGCCGGGGGGGAGCTGCTGCCGGATGGTCTGCTCGATCACGCGCGGGCCGGCGAAGCCGATGAGCGCATCGGGCTCGGCGATCGTGATGTCGCCGAGCATCGCGACCGAGGCCGCGACGCCGCCGGTGGTGGGGTGCACGAGCACCGCGATGTACGGCACCTTCGCCTCGCGCAATCGGGCGCGCGCCGCCGAGGTCTTCGCCATCTGCATCAGCGACAGCACCCCCTCCTGCATCCGGGCACCGCCCGACGCACAGAACATGATCGCCGGGCGGCGCAGCGCGACGGCGCGCTCGAACTGGCGGGCGATCTTCTCGCCGACCACCGAGCCCATCGATCCGCCCATGAACTCGAACACGAAGAACCCGACCTCGACCGGGATCCCCCCGATCGTCGCCGAGCCCGCGCGATAGGCGTCGCCGGTGCCGACCTTGCGCACCGCCGTCTTCACCTGGTCGACGTACTTCTTGCCGTCGACGCGAAACCCGAGCGGATCCGTGCTCTCGAGGCTGCGGTCGTGCTCCTGCCAGGATCCCGGATCGACGGTCAGCGCGATCCGCCCCTCGGTCGGCATCCGGAAGTGGTGGTTGCAGCTCGTGCAGACCCGCGCGTTGTCATCGAGGTCGGCCTCGTACAGGGTCGCGGCGCAGCGCTCGCACTTCGTCCAGATCCCCTTGGGAACTGACTTTTTGGGCTGCTCGACGATCCCTTGCGTGCGCGACCACCAGGCCATGAGGCGAGCTGAATAGCAGGGTTACAAACCCTCGTAAAGACGATCTCGAAGCGTCCAGACCCCGGAAAACCGTGCAAATCTCTCGCGAGCTCCGTCCAAACCTTGTAAACAGCTCCATCACTGCGAAAACGCTGAGGTCGCGATGTCTTCGATCCTTGTCGTCCATGAAATCAGCACCGAGCGCGAAGAGATCGCGCGTGCTCTCGAGGCTGAGGGGTTCACGGTAGTTCAGGCGACGTCCGCCGCCGAAGCCGTGCGCGAGATCTGGGGTGGGAACTTCCTCGTCGCCGTCATCTCGACGCTGCTGACCGGGACGACCAGCGCCTCGCTCCAGCAGCAGCTGAAGCAGATGGCCCCCGAAAGCGAGACCCTGATCCACGCCAAGAACGACGAGCTGCCAAAGCTCGTTCGCAAGGTGTGCTCGATCCGCGACGGCGAAGCCGCCGCCTGAGCAGCCGTCAGCCGCCGAACCTGTCCTTCAGGTTCAGGAACTCCAGGAACTCGAGCAGCCTCCCGACCTCGGGGACGATGAAGCCATCCCCCTCGATCCCGGCGTCCTCCGCCATCAGCACGAGACGCGCGGCGCGCAGCCGATCGACGACCTCGATGACCTCGTGGACCGGCAGGCCGACACGGGTTGCGACGTCCTCGATCCGCTTCGGCACGAGGATCGCGCTGCCGTGCGTGACGTGGGTTCCCGCGAGCTGGAGCTGCTCCTCCGCCAGGTGACGGAGGCACTGCACGACACGGTGGTTCGGCGTCGGCAGAAGGAGGAGCTCGATGTGCTGATTCGCGCTCTCCAGCCGCGTCGCGAGCGCCTTGATGATCCGCAGCGCGATCTCGGGACGCGCGCGCATCATCGCCTCGAACGTCTTGCCCTCGATGACCAGCAAGCGTGCGGTGGTCTTGCACACGGCGGTCGCCGAGCGCGGGCGGCCGTTCAGGATCGCCATCTCGCCGAAGAACTCGCCGGGCGGAAGGATCGCGAGCACGCGCTCGGTCTCGCCGACCTGACGGCGGATCTCGACCTCGCCCGTCTGGACGACGTACATGTAATCGCCTGGCTGTCCTTCCTCGAACAGCACACTCCCCGCGGGAAAGTCCCGGGCGAACCGCTCCAGCGCGTCGTTCACCCGATCGACTATCTCATGGTTGCGTGGCGAAGGAGGTGCAGGAGGGCACGTCCTCCCACCCGGGTCGCCTTGCGCGAGTCCTCGGGCAACACGACCTCGTCGCAGGTCAGGCCCAGCTTCACGGCGCGGACCAGCATCTCCACATCCCAACCGCTGCCACGGTCGCTCATGCCCAGCGCGACCAGGGCCGGAAACCGGACCGCGCGGATCGGCCCCGTGCCCGACCACTTGTGGCGGTACACCGTCTCGATCGCGCGCGTCACCATCTTCTCGCCGAGGTTCTTGCGACCCGGCTCTGTGCCGAGCACGAGCTCGACGCCGCGCTCCGCGATCGGCAGGACGAGCGACATCACCGCCGCGGCGGCCGCGGGCCGATCGCCGGGGATGAACACGATCACGTCGGGCGTGCGCGGTAGCGAAGAGAAGTGCGCCTGCGCCCGCAAGCACGCCGCACCGTAGCCACCGCTCGGCTCGCGGAGCACGAGTGCTCCCCCGGCGCGCGCGAGCTCGGCGCTCCGATCGCTCGAGTCGCGGTCGACCACCACGACCGAGCGGAGCATGCGATGCGGCAGGTCCGCGAGCAGCGCCGGGAGGCTCGCGGCATGATCGCGCGTCGGGATGACGACGTCGATCAACGGCGTGGGAGGCACATCATCCAGAGTATCAGAACGTGGTAAGCAGGCCCTCGATGGCGATCACGTACAAGGATGCCGGCGTCGACATCGATGCCGGGAACGCCCTCGTCGACCGGATCAAGCCGCTCGCGAAGTCGACGATGCGCCCCGAGGTGCTCGGCGGGATCGGCGGGTTCGCGGCGCTGTGCCGGATCCCCACCGCCTACAAGGAGCCGATCCTGGTGAGCGGCACCGATGGGGTCGGCACGAAGCTGAAGACGGCGTTCGCCTCCGGCCGCCACGACACCATCGGGATCGATCTGGTCGCGATGTGCGTCAACGACGTGCTTGTCACCGGCGCGGAGCCGCTGTTCTTCCTCGACTACTTCGCGACGGGTGCCCTGTCGGTGGAGACCGCGGCGACCGTGATCGGCGGCATCGCCGAGGGTTGCCGCCAGAGCGGCTGCGCCCTCGTCGGTGGCGAGACCGCCGAGCTTCCGGGCCTCTACCACGGAAGCGATTACGACCTTGCTGGGTTCTGCGTCGGTGTCGTCGAGCGA
>JAYVLW010000884.1:0-8099 GCA_043759315.1 Myxococcales bacterium | reverse complement strand
ACCGTCGTAGCGGAGGTGCCGCCGGATCTCGCGGCGATCGTGGCGCGCGCGATGGCGCCCGATCCAGCGCAGCGCTATCCGACAGCGGCCGAGCTCGCGCAGGATCTCCGCCGCTTCACCACCGGCCAGCTCGTGCTCTCGCACCGCTACACCACCAGGCAGCGGGTGCGCCGGTTCGTCGGCAGGCACCGGGCCGCAGTGAGCGTTGCCACGATCGCGCTCGTCGGCTCGCTCGTCGGTGGCGCGATCGCCGTGACGAAGATCCTCCACGCGCGCGACGCCGCGGAGACGGCGCAGGTCCGCGCCGAGGCCGAGCGCGGGCGCGCCGATGCCGAACGCGACGAGGTCCGTCGCCAGCTGATCACTGCGCACGTCGATCGCGCGAGGGTCGAGCTTGCGGCACAGCATCCTCACACCGCGCTCGGGTTCATCGTCGCGGCAGCCGAGCTCGGCGGGCTCGATCCACCGCTGCAGTTCCTCGCGGCGCGCGGGCTCGCACTCGTCCCAGGGGGCCACCGCCTGGCGATCCCGGACGCGGCCGCGATGGACTTCATCCCCGGTTCGCACGACCTGTTCGTCGGCTCGCCGACCGAGACCGTGCGCTGGAATCCGGAGACGGATCTACGCGCGTGGACCATCGGGCCAACCCCGGGAGAAATCCTCGCGCTCGATGAGAGGCGGCTGCTCGTCGTACGGAAGACCGAGCTCGAGATGATCGACGCGGCGACCGGTGCGCAGACCTCGGTGATCAGATCGCCGAACCCTCTCGTCGGCCTCGCCGGGCGCGAGCGCAGCGGCCGCTGGCTCGCGGTGGTCAGCGTCAAGGGGATCGAGCTGTTCGATCTCGGCGCGAGCACGCACGTCGCTTCGATCCCGGTGCCCGACAACGATCTGGTGCCCGTGGTGTCGCCCGACGGGCAACGCGTCGCGGTCGGCATCAAGATCTCCGACGTGCAGAACCGGATCGCGATCGTGGATCGTTCGGGGCGCGAGGTGAAGCAGCTGTGCTCGAACTGCCGGATCGTGCGTCCCTCCGCGACGGGGCTTCTCGTCGGTGACTTCCGGCCGGGTCAGCCTCCGCACGTCACCCAGTACGACTGGTCGGGCACCCGGCTCGCCGAGATCATCCCGGGGTCGATCAGCGAGATCGACGATGTGGCGGAGGCGCCCGATGGTGCGTCGCTCGCGATCCTCACCATCGATGGTGGAATCGAGATGCACACGCGCGGGAACGGGATGCGGTGGCGTACCACCATCAGCGATCGTCCGGGCCAGGCGCGGATCGACGCCGCGGGTCACCTCTGGGTGCTCGGCGCCTACAATGGTGCGTATGGCTTCGACGTGGCCAGCGGTGTGCAGCTCGGCCAGTGGGCGGGCGGAGGCGCGATGATCCGGGTATCGGGCGATGGGGCGCAGGTGGCGGTGGCCCATGTGGAGCTCGGGGTGCGCGCGTGGCGAACGGCGAGTCGGGTGGTCGATCCGTATGCGCCTTCCGCCGCGCGCGTGCGCAAGCTCTTGTTCGCCGGCGAGAGCATCATCACGGCGAGCGACGACGGGCTCGTCGCGGCCTACGAACCCGGGAAGCCGATGCGCGAGCTCGGGCGCCACATGCAACGGATTCCATCGCTGCAGCTGCTGGGCGAGGGCAACGTGCTGTCATCGAGCCGCGACAACACGACGGTGATCCGCGAGATCGCGACTGGCCGCACGGTCGAGAGCTATGCAGCGGGGGCGCACGCCGATGCCTCCACCGACGGCGTCCACCTCGTGATCGGTCAGCCCGATGGCGCCGTGGTGCTGATCGACCGCCGCACCAAGGTGTCGCGCGTGATCGGCAAGATGACCGTCGAGGTGGCCGCGGTGAGGTGGGCACCCGACGGCAGCAAGGTCGCCGCGATCGACGACAATGGTCGCATCGTGGTGTGGCGCACCGATGGTGCGGTGGTCAGGGATATCCCGCGGACCGAGTACGGCGTCGAGCTGGTGTGGTCGGACGACAGCAAGTGGCTCGCACGGATCGCAAACGAGACCCAGCTAGCGCTGATCTCGGCGACACCCGGAGGGAAGGATCTGGTTCTCGAGCCCGCGCCTCGGCTTGCGACGATCACGATGGGCATCGCCTTCGCGGCGAACGGGAGTCGCGTCGCGATCGCCGATCAGGGGCGGCTCCGCCTGTTCTCGCTGCCCTCGGGGGCACTGGAGGCAACGTTCGCGACTGGCACCGAGATCATCGGTCTGGCGTTTTCTCCGGACGGTGCACTGCTCTATGGTGGCGGGCTCGATCGCAAGGTGCGCACGTGGGATGTGCCGGGTGCCTTGGTGCAGGTGGAGCGCATCGTATCCGGAGAGGTCTATGGTCTCGCGTTCGATCCGCGCGCGCCGCGCCTCGGGATCGTGACGCTCGGCGCTGCGATGGTGTGGAACCTACCTCCGCTCGCGCTCGACCTGCCGAACCTGCGCGCTCAGGTCGCATGTCTCGGCGAGCGCGATCCCGTCACTGGCACCACGCACCACATCGATGTCGCCGCGTGCAACCGGCTGGCGTCGCCTTAGTACTGGTCGGGCGACATCGCGCCATCGAGCAGGTCCGGATCGACCGGGCGCAGCAGCTTCGCGAGCATCTGCGCGGAGGCGATGCCGAGCACCGCGCCGATGCCGTAGCACCAGAACCCCATCGACACGCCGACGAAGCCAGGGCCGCCGGGCTTGGTCGCGACGAACACGCACGCGGTGAGCAGCGACGCCATGAGCCCGAGCAGCGCGATCGTGGTCGGAGCGATCGGGAGATCTCGACGGACCTTCTTCGCCGCGAGGCCGGCGGCCGCGAGCAGGCCGAGGCCCGCGAGCAGGAGAAGCACGAACGTGACCATGCCCATCGGCGCGAACGCGGCCGAGGCGTGGGCCTGCTCGTCGCTGCCGAACATCTCGCTCGCCTTGTCGCGCAGCGTCTCGATGAACGCGAAGTTCGACATGTCGCCGCCCTCGCCGGTGATCAGCGCACAGTTGTGACAGCCGCGTGGGCCAAAGCCGATGTCGACCGGCGCGGGGCGGGCCACCCAGCTCTTCGAGAACGCCGCGAAGAGGAGGAGGCCTGCGGCCGCGACCGCGAGCACGATCGCCAGCGTGCGGTTGTCGCTCTTCGGCTTGCCACTGAGGTCGAGGTTCATGACGGGGTCCTTATAGCCAGTCCCGGAAGGTGGTGGGGACGTTAGTTCCGGACGGTCGGGAGGGGCTGGTAGTCGCAGCCGTCACGAAAGGCGGCCGAAGGCTGCCTCGGACGTGGCGAACGCTCCGTGATCGCGCAGGATTGACCGCGTGGACGTCGTGTTTCGCCGCGCCGGCGTGCTGCGCTACGCCGCGATCCAGTTCCTCGTCCTCGTGGCCGCGGCGATGGCGGTCTATGGGGGCGGGAACCCCTGGGACCCCGGGGCGTCGCGCTACGAGCTGACGAACAACTTCCTCAGCGACCTGGGCATGACCCGCGCATGGTCCGGGCGCGCGAGCTACGCGTCGAGCGCGTTGTTCTTCGTGGCGCTCGCGACGGTGGGCGTCGGGCTGATCCTGTTCGCCTCGACATGGCGGCGGTTCGCGCATACCCGTGGTCGCGCGACGTTCGCGGGACGCGCGAGCGCCGCGCTCGGCACGGCGACCGGGCTCGCGTTCGTGGGCGTGGCATGCACGCCGTTCGATCTCGCGCTCGTGTGGCACAACGCGTTCGTGCTCGCGGCGTTCGGCATGCTGCTGGGCTACGTGATCTCCCTGGCCATCGTGATGGCCAGGAACGGCGCGTCGGCGGTGCAGAACGCGCTCAACGTCGTGTACGTGGTGCTCGTGCTCGGCTACGTGGCGCTGATCTTCTTCGGTCCGCGCCTGACCTCGCCGCGGGGCCACCAGATCCAGGTCATCGGACAGAAGATCATCGTGGTCGGATCGATGCTCCACGTGATCTGCCTGACCACGTTGCTCCGCCGGACTACAGGCCGCGGGGCGGGAGCTGGGGCATGACCTTCCCCATCTCGACGTACTCGTGGTGTGCGCCGGTCCACAGGTCCTCGGCGACCATGCCGCGACCGGCGCGGGCGGCGATCACCGCGGCGCGGACCACGGCGTTCTTGATGTAGCCGCCGGTCATGTCGAACCGCTCGGCGAGCGCGGTGAAGTCGACGCGGTCGTGGAGCTCGGCCTGCGGCGGGAGGAGCTGGCGCCACAGCTTCGCGCGCTCGTCGGCCTCGGGCTCGGGGAACCGGATCCGGAAGTTGAGGCGACGCTGCAGCGCGGGATCGATCGCTGCCTCGGCGTTTGTCGTGAGGACGCTGACGCCGTCGAACGTCTCCATCCGCTGGAGGATGTAGTTGACCTCGAGGTTCGCGAACCGATCCTGCGCGGTCTTGAGCTCCGTCCGCTTGCCGAACAGGCTGTCGGCCTCGTCGAACAGCAGCATCGCGTGAGCGTCCTGGGCCTCATCGAAGATCTTCGCGAGGTTCTTCTCTGTCTCGCCGACGTACTTCGACACCACCGCCGACAGATCGATGCGCACGAGCTCGAGGCCGAGCGTGGACGCGACGACGCTGGCCGCCATCGTCTTGCCCGTGCCGGGCTCGCCGGAGAACAGGGCGGACACGCCGCGCGAGATGCCGAGGTGGCGCTGATATCCCCATCGCTCGAGGATCTGGGCGCGCTCGCGGACCATCGCGATCATGTCGTGCAGCGTGTCGATCACGTCGTCGGGAAGCACGAGCTCGGTGAATCGCGCCTTGCGGTGCACCACGTTGCCGTAGGTGCCGAGACGCACCGAGAGCCGGCGGCCGACCGCGGCCTCGAGACCGAGCATGTCCACCGCGGTGCCCGCGGCGCGGGCGTAGCGCGCTGCCTCGGCGACGACGTCGGCGATCGCACCCGGGCCGATCACGTAGCGCGCCGCGAGCTCCGTGGGCTCGGTGGTCGCGGCGTGCGGCGCGAGCGCGGCGGTCCAGGCGCGCTCGCGATCGGGGAGATCCGTGCGCGGCATCGGCACCACGAGGGCAGGGCGGCGCAGCTCGAGGTGGCCGCTGCGGCCGCTCGTCGAGGCGATCACGAGGCCGGGGAACGCGGTGATGGCCTCGGTGTGCTCCGTCGAGAGCTCGCCGCGCTCGTCGTACAGCGCGTCGGCCTCGGCGAGCAGCGGCACCGCCCCGCGCAGTCGGGTGGCCGCGAGCGCGTGACCGAGCAGGGCGACGCGCAGGCGCTCCTCGGTCGCGACGATCAGCGGCACGGGGATCGCGATCAGCGGGCGGTTCAGGGCGCGGGCGATCCGATGCGCGGCGGCGCGGCGACCCGAGCCACGCGGCCCGCGCAGCACCACCGCGACGTCGGCGCCCACGCGTGGCAGAAGCGCATCGAGCTCCGCGAGCGTTGGTGCAGGCAGCGTGACGCCGAGGTCGACCTCGGGGCCGAACAGCTCGAGCAGGCCGGCGAGCGGCGGCTGGAGCGCATCGTCGCCGGAGAGCCACGCGAGCGCCCCGTGCGTGAGCTCGAGCGTGGCGGCGAGCCCGTCGCCGTCGACCGAGATCATCCGGCCGCGGCGCAGCGGCGATCCAGGCGCGGTGGCGCGGAGCAGCGCGGCGGTCGCCATGCCGAGGACGTCGGCGCAGGTCTCGACGTAGAGCGCCGGTCGTCGTCGGGGCGCGAGTGCATGGCAGAGCTCGCGCGTGTCGAGATCGAGCGCATACGCGAGCGTCGCGACGAGCAGGCCGCCTTCGGTCGCATCGAGCCCCATACGTGCGGACATCAGGCCGAGGCGCGTCGTACCGGCGTCGTTCGTGGCGGCCTGCGCGATCGCCCGCTGGAGCTCGATGGCGGCCGCGGCGTGCGTCTGCTGCGGGCGCAACGTACCGCCGGCGATGCGTGCGAGCGCCGCCGGATCGCGGAGGAAGATCTGCGACGGCACGCGCGGGTCCGCGAAGCCGGATCCCGCGTTGAGGCGCCGCACGAGCGCGGCCTCCGCATGCAACCGCACCTCGGCGATCAGCGCCGCGAGTGGGTCAGCGGTCGGCATCCGGCTTCTTCCGCTGCCACCACGGTGGGCCCGCGGCGATCTCCTCCGGATCGCCGAGCGTCGTGGGCACCTCCTCGCGTTTCACCTCGGCACCCGTGCTCAGCATGGAGACGTGCTCCGCGCGCTTCGCCTCGGGTCCCTTGTCGACGGTGATCGGCTTCTCGTGCCACTCGACCTCGGGCCCCGGGCCCGCCACGGTCGACGCCGGGCGCGGCGCATCGGGATCGGAGGGCTTCGCGGGCTTGTCGGCGGTCTCCGCTGCCTCCGCAAGGAAGCGGTCCTTCTCGTCGGCCATCAGCTCGTCCTGCGCATCCTCGAGATTCGTCAGCTTCTTGCGCAGCGTTGCCACGCGCTTCGTCAGCTGCTCGAGGCTGTCGCTCATCTCGGCGAGCTCGGAGCTCGTTCCGTGCGCGGTCAGGTTCGGCTGGAGCACGGCGAGCGCCTGCTCGAGCAGGCTCTTGCGATCCTCGGCGAACACGAACATGCCGGTGTCGGTCTTGCCGGTGACCGCCTCCTGCAGCGCATCGAGCGCCCTCAACTCGCGGGCCGGAACAGAGAGCCTCTCGATCTGGAGCGGGCTCTTCGCGAGGATCTGGCGCATGGCGGCGACGAGCGCGCTGCCATCGGCGCGCTCGACATCGCGGAGCTCCTCGCCCCCGATCTCCGGCAGCTGTTGCTCCTCGTCGCGCGTGGCGAGCGTCTCGAGGCCGACCTCGCGCTCGACGGCGTTCCCTTCGACGTGCTTGTCCTCCGCGCGCACGCGCTCTTGCCTACTCGGCCTTTTCCCACCACTGGCACCACCACGGTCCACCGACCAGGATGCGCAGCTTGGGGTGCCAGCAGTACGAGATGTTCTCGTCGGGGTTCAGGTAGAACAGGCAGTTGTCACAGCGTTCGTCGCCATAGGGCTGCCCTTTGAGGACGTTGTCCTCGACCATGTGCTTGAGCTGCATGGCCATCTTCTCGTCGATTTCTTTGGGCTCGGGCTTCGGAAGATCATCGTCGGACATCTGGTCGACGAGTCTATCACTGTGCCACGGCCACGGCCGCCACGGAGCTACGCTTCGGCTTGCGTCGGCGAGCGCTTCTTGCGCCGGATTCGCTGCGCGAACCAGTCGACCGTCTCGGCCATCCCCTCGGCGACCTGGTGCGTCGGCACGTAGCCGAGCGCGTCGGTGATCTTGTCGATCGAGGCCTGCGAGTGCGGGATATCGCCGGCGCGCGGCTCTTCGAACGTGGGCTCCGCGTTCGCGATGTCCGGGACGTCCTTCGCGAGATCGTCGCGGATCATCGCGAACAGCTCCTTCAGGTTCGTGCGCCCGTTGCAGCCGCAGTTGTAGACGGTGCCCGTCACCTTCTCGTTCTCCGACGTTCCCGCGAGGAGGTTCGCCTGGACGATGTTGTCGACGTAGCAGAAGTCGCGGCTACTCGAGCCGTCGCCGAAGATCACGATCGGCTTGCCCTCGAGCAGCGCCGAGATCCACCGCGGGATCACCGCGGCATACTGGCCGTTCGGATCCTGTCGGCGACCGAACACGTTGAAGTAGCGGAGGCCGATGTTCTGCTGGCCGTACGCGTCGTGGAACACCTGCGCGTAGATCTCGTCGACGCGCTTGGTGACCGCGTACGGCGACAGCGGCTTGCCGATCTTGTCCTCGTGCTTCGGAAGCGCCGGGTGATCGCCGTACACCGACGAGCTCGACGCGTACACCACGCGCCCGACGTTCGCGTCCTTGGCGGCGACGAGGACGTTGAGGAACGCATCGACGTTGTGCTGGTGCGACGAGATCGGATCCTTCATCGACCGCGGGACGGAGCCAAGGGCTGCCTGATGGAGAACGATGTCGACGTCCTTCATCGCCTCGTTCGCCACCGACAGGTCGCGCAGATCTCCTTCGATGAAGCGGAACTGCAGCCGCTCGTCCGGATGGATCGCGAGGACGTTCTCGAGGTTCTTCTTGTGGCCGGTGAGGAAGTTGTCGACACCGACGACCGTCTGCCCGAGATCGAGCAGTCGCTCGAGCAGCGCGGAGCCGATGAAGCCGGCGACGCCGGTGACCAACCA
>JAYVLW010000883.1:0-13253 GCA_043759315.1 Myxococcales bacterium | reverse complement strand
AAGGCGCCGCACGACGTGCACCTGCAGATCGAGGCCCTGCGCGATGGCTCGACCGAGGATCGCATCGCCCTCGCCCACGCGATCGCCCGGATGCCCAATCCGACGTTCCGGCCGCTGCTGCTCCAGCTGCTCTCGCGCAAGGAGCCGGCCGTGATCCGCCAGGTCCTGCGCGCCTGGCGTTCCGCCCCCGTGCTGGCCGACATGGAGCGCCTGCTGTCGCTGCTGCAGATGCCCCGCGTCCGCGGCGAGGCGCGCGCGGTGTTCCTCGCCGGCGGTGAGCCGTATCTCCGGAGGTTGATCGAGGCTCTCGACGATCCGCGCACGCCCCTCGGGGTCCGCCGTCACCTGCCGCGCACGATCAGCCGGTTCCGCACCGCCGAGGCGGCGGCGGCGCTCGTGGCGCGGTTGCCCCGCGAGCCTGATGGATCCACGGAGTTCAAGATCCTCCGCGCGCTTGGCCGGATGCGCACGGACGAGCCCCTGTTACAGCTCGATCCCGTGCCGGTGCGTGCGTACGCGGTGCGCGCCACGGAGGACGCCACGCGCTACGCGTGGCTCCGCGAGGGGCTCGAATTGCACCGTGCCCCCACGCCCCGGCTCCCGGGCTTTTCCCTGCTCCGCCAGCTCCTCGGCGAGAAGCGGGCACATGCGATCGAGCGCGCGTTCCGCGCGTACGGCATCGTCCATCCCACGGAGGACCTGCGCAGCCTCCACGACGCGATGGTCGGCGGCGACGACGAGCACCGCGATGCCGCGCGGGAGATCATCGAGCACCTTCTGAGCGCCGACGCGCGCGCCCCGCTGATCGATCTGCTCGTGCACGGCGACAAGCACCGGCACGACGAAGCCGAGGTCCGCGAGCACTACCCCACCTACAACGAGGTCCTCTCCACGCTGCTCGCGGATCACAGTGACTCGTTGCGCTGCGTGGCGGCACATCACGTCGCCGAGCGGAAGCTCGTGGAGCTCCGCGATGAGCTCCTGCGACTCAAACCGTTGACCGAATCCAAGTTCGTCACCCAGGCCTTCGAACAGGCGATCGCGAGGCTCGATGTCCAGCACTGACACCCAGACGGCCGTGGAGCGCGTCCTGACGCTGCGGCAGTTCCCCGGCTTCGACGAGGCCGACATCGCGGAGCTCGCGATCGTTGCCGAGAATGTCGTCGAGCGGACGTTCGAGGCAGGTGCGGAGGTGATCGCCGCGGGCCGCTCTCCGGCGCTGCACCTCGTCGTCGAGGGCCAGCTCGTCGGTCAGACCTCGCGCCACACGTGGAGCCAGCACGAAGTGCTGAACGCGACCGAGGCGATGGCCGGGCGCCGCACGCGGGAGGCGGTGATCGCCGCGGTCCCGACCCGCACGCTGCGGCTCGAGGCGAAGGACTTCGCGGAGATCCTCGAGGACAACTTCGGCTTCTTGTCGAACGTGCGTCGCGCCCTCGCGCGCAGGCTGCTCGCGATCGACGCCACGGCTCCCCTGACGCCGAGCGTGGACGAGGTGGAGACCCTGCCCGGCGCCCTCGGCATGGTCGATCGCTTGATCCTGCTGCGCGCGCTGATGCCGTTCGCGAGGGGCCGCATCGAGGCGCTCGCGGCGCTCGCCCAGGCGTCGGAAGACATCCGGATCCCGGCAAACACGGAGCTCGGCGTGGTCGGTCAGCCCGCGACCGCCCTCCTGATCATCATGGAGGGTAGCGTGGCGTGCGCGCGCGCAACCGGCGCTCCGCAGATCCTCGGCGCCGGTCACGCGATCGGCGCGCTCGAGACGCTCGGCGAGGTGCCGTTCACCACCGCGATCCACACGCTCACCGCCGTGCGAGCCCTGCGCTGCCCGGGCGCGGCGCTGTTCGATGTGCTCGAAGATCACACCGATCTCGCGCTCGGGATCATCGAGAGCTTGTCCGGCTCCTTGCTCGACACCGGAGTCGTCGACGCGCTCGTCGACGCCGGCGAGGTGAACTGATGCAGCCTAGATTTCTCATCTTCCTCGTCCTTGGTGGCTTCGCAGGGGCCGCGCACGCGGGCGGCATGGTCGAGCCAGTTACCGATGCCGGCGTGGCCGACGCCGATGCCGATGCCGCGACGGCGCCGGATATCGCCGACGCCGCCACGCCCGATGCGCCACCGCCGCCGGTCGACGCCAATCCTCCACCCCGACCCGAGCAGGCCAGTGGCATCGCGACCGAGGAGGAGCCGAGCCTGGGCGCGCGCCTGCGCTGGATCCCGCGCGTGATGCTATTCGTGCCGCGCTGGGCGTTCTTTACCGTCGCACAGCCGTTCCGGCTCACCGCCTGGGCGTACGAGCGGTACAACCTGACGGCCCGGGTCAAGGGCGTGCTGTTCAACGTCGACGAGACCTACGGCTTCTATCCGGTGGGCTCGTACTCCAGCGACTTTGGCTTCAACGCGGGCTTACGGTTCGTCCACTACGATCTGTTCGGCGGCAAGGAGCACCTGAAGGTGCGCGCGAACTTCGGCGGTCAGTTCCAGCAGGCCTACGGCATCGAGCTCAAGAGCGGGAACATCGCCGACCGGCTCCGGGCCGGCATCGAGACTCGATACGAACGCCGCCCCCGCGAGCGGTTCTTCGGCATCGGCAACGCCCGCGAGCTTCCGGAACCACCGACAACGCCGCTCGATCCGACCCTCGCCGACACGGCGACCTCGTCGCGGTTTCGCGAGAACCTGATCCGTGCCGTCGCCACGCTGGAGATCAAGATCGCGAGCCCCTTCTCGTTCCACGGGTCCGGAGCCCTCGCGCTCCGCGAGTTCTCGAACGCAGCAGACTCGACCGAGCCGATCATGGAGCGCTTCGACACGAGCCGGCTCGTCGGCTACGACAGCGGCGTCAAGAACGTGTATGTCGATGGCGAGCTCACGTACGACACGCGGCGTCCGACCTCCCCATGGCAGACACAGACGATCGACGCTACCGGCTGGCTGGCATCGGTGCATCTCGGCCGCGCGAAGGGTGTCGACGGAGATCCCACGCAGTACACGCGATACGGCGCCGAGCTCCAGCGCTACTTCGACCTCTACCAGGGCAGTCGCACGCTGGCGCTGAGGCTGATGGTCGACGGCATCACCGGCAGCGACGGCCTCACCGACGGGAAGATCTCGTTCATCGATCTGCCGCGCCTCGGCGGCCCCGAGTTCCTCCGCGGCTACCCGCAGGACCGGTTCCGCGACCGCGCCGTCGCGCTGGCGACCGCGGAATACACCTGGGACCTCGGTAACTATCTCGCGGGGTATCTGTTCACCGACGCGGGGCGCGCGGTCCACACCTGGAGCCAGCTCGACACCAACCTCGACGAGCTCCACGTCGGCTTCGGTGGCGGCGTGCAGGTCCACACGGCGAAGAGCTTCCTCCTCCGCGGGCAGCTCGCGTTCTCGCGCGAGGGCGACGTCTTCATCCAGCTCGCGCTGTCACCCGCGTTCGGTCGTCGCGAACGCGCCGGAAGGTACTGATGCGTCACGCCATCGCAGTCCTCGCAACGCTCGCCACTGCCTGCACGTCGGCACCGATCGGCACGCTCCGGTTCAAGGTCGAGCCGCCGGTCTGGCGCGTTGCCGATGCTTCGCCGATCGAGAAGGCTCCCCGCGAGCGGGTCTACAACCGTACCCTGTATCAGACCGATAGCTTCGTCGTGCGCCGGCTGACCCGCGTGCTCGACGTGATCGAGCCGACGCGCGCCCAGGACGTCAACTCCATCGACGAAGTCCCGGACTCCACGTGGTTCACCAACCGGATCGGCGTGCGGGACATGCCCATCGAGGAGCTGCGCCGCGGCGCGAACATCGATCCGAGCCCGGTGGAGCACCTGCCGTGGACCATCACCGGAGCGAAGACCGGCGGCCTCTCGATCGGCTTCGTGTTCGAGGACGCGAAGGGGGACAAGTACCTGTTGAAGTTCGACGAGGGCAAGCGCCCCGAGATGGAGACCGGCGCGCACGTGATCGGCCAGCGTCTGCTGTGGGCCGCCGGCTACAACGTGCCCCAGGACTATCTGGTGTTCATCCGTCGCGAGGACATCGTCGTCTCGCCCAAGGCCACGGCGAAGAACGCGCTCGGCGAGAAGCAGAAGCTGACCGTCGCCGCCTTCGATCGCGCGCTCGCGGAGATGTACCGCACGCCCGACGGCACCTTCCGGGTCCTCGCGAGCCGCTATCTGCCGGGCAAGCCGATCGGTCCCTACGCGCGCGAGGGTCGACGCCCCGACGATCCGAATGACCGCATCGACCACGAGAAGCGGCGCAGCGTGCGGGGGCAGGTCCCGTTGTTCGCGTGGATCAACCACACCGACATCCAGGAGGACAACACGCTCGACGTGTTCGTGAAGGATCATGTCGTCCACTACCTGATCGACTTCGGCAAGGCGTTCGGCGTGATGAACAACAGCAACACCTGGAAGACCGTCGGATACACGAACCGGTTCGACATCAGCATCGCGCTCCGCACGCTCCTCACTCTCGGGCTCTGGGATCGGCCGTGGGACAACGTCGATGCCCCCGATGTCCGCGGTGTCGCGCTGTTCGAAGCAGCGCACTTCGATCCGGCCACCTGGCGGATCAACGCGCCGTACTGGCCGTTCGACGAAGCCGATGCCACCGACACCTACTGGGGCGCGAAGCTCGTGATGCGGTTCACGACGGAACAGATCGCCGCCGCGGTCGCCGAGGCGCACTTCTCGGATCCGCGGGCGACCGCGTATATCATCGACACGCTCCTCGAGCGGCAGCGCCGCGTGGGCCGCTACTGGCTGGATCAGGTCTCACCGCTGGATCGGTTCGTGATCGAACCGGTGGGCGACCGCGCCCGCCTCTGCTTCGACGACCTCGCGAAGACCTACGGACTCCAGCCGGCAACCTCGCACTACGCGGCCGAGGTGTTCGATGTGGCCGGCGCGGTCCTCGTGCCCCGTGCAGAGCCGGCGAGGACGGCCACGGGTGCACACATCTGCACCGCGGCCTTCCCGCTCGGCGGCGATGCCGCGCACTACACGATCGTGAAGCTCGCCGTGGCTCGCAATGCCCGCCGGTTGCCGCCGGTCGTCATCCACCTGGCGCAACGGACGCCCGGCGCTCTCGAGATCGTGGGGATCCGGCGCGACTGAGACCTTCGCGGCGTGGGAGGGTCCCAGGGGATTTTCGGAGCCCCGACGGGCGCCGGCGAGGCCCAGCCGGCGGTGAATGCCGGATGTGGCGCGATCGTCCCACGGATGCGACGATATGTCCGCGATGCGTCTTCTCGCGCTTGGCCTCCTCGCCGCACTCGCGGCCTCGGTCGCGCACGCGCGCGCGGGTGGTGGCGGGAAGGCGCCCGCGGAGTTGATCCCGTTCGGTGCAGACTGGTCGTGCTTTCACGCTCTGGACGACAAGGCCGCGGGGGGTGAGACGCCGCGCTGCGAACGCACGGAGTCCGAGTGCAACGAGACCCGCACCAAGCTGGTCGATCCCGCGAAGATGACCCCGTGCGCCCCGCAGCCAACCGCGACGGTGGTGACGTACTTCGATCCCAAGCGCGCGACGTGGAGATTTCTCGCATCGCCCGATGACGACGGCTGCCTCGCGCTGCGCCAAGGGCTGGCCGCCTCGAAGGCCTACCAGCGCCTGGCGCAATGCGAGGTCGTCGGCAAGCGGTTCCCGGCGCCCGCGAAGCTCCAGACCTCGGTGATCACACCCGGCAAGGGCTGGTGGTGTCTCGAGCTCCCCACCCCCGCGCCGAAGGGCGTGCGCCCCGCGTGTACGCGGAGCATCGCGCAGTGCGAAGACGTCATCCGCCGGGGTGCTATGGCCAGCACCAAGTGCAAGGCGCGCGACACCGCACACCTCGTGACGTTTCTCGATACCTCGTCTGTCTGGGGCTACGCCGCGTCGACGACGGCAGAGGCCTGCGCCGCATATCGCGAGAAGGTGGTCGGAGCTGCGTCGGACGTCTCCGCGTGCACCGCCATCAGTGAGGTCGCGCGACCGAAGCTCGATCGCAAGCGGGTGCCGCGCGGCAACGGCTGGGTGTGCTTCACGGGTGCCGATGCACAGCATCCGGCAGGGAGCTGCACGCGGTCGGCGAAGGACTGCAGCGCGGCCTACGAGCTCGACCGCTACGTGCTCGGAAACTCGACCGGCTGCATCAAGCAGTCGACGGCGTTCGCGCGAAACGTGCAGGACCAGTTCTTCGTGTTCCCGACCGCCGCGCTGTGCGAGGCGAACATCGACGAGCACTCCGAGGGTAGCCGCTGCGAATCGGTCAAATGACGCCGGCCATGCGGAGGATGGCGCGAGGCGACGCCCAGTTGATCTACGTCGCTCAGGGACGGAACGGCTGCTCGTCCTTGCCGCGGACGGGGTTCGCGAGCCGGCGCGCGACCGCGTCCTGCTCGTCCTTGGTCAGCCGGCGCACGTAGACGCCGGCGGCATCGATCGAACGCGCGCCGAAGAAGCCCTCCGACACTGCGTACTCGACCTCGATGATCATGTACGGATCGTCCCCGATCCACATCAGCTCGTGCTTGCGGGGGATCCCGACCCACGAGCTGAGGGTGAACTTGTCCCGCGAGCCGTCGTCGTTCAGGACGACCATCGTGATGCGTTCGGTCGCGGTCATTGCCTGCGGGACCGTAGCATCACTTCAGGCCGAGGACAGCGAGCATGTCGTAGCGACCCGGTGGCTTGCCCACGACCCACGCAGCGGCGCGCAACGCACCATTCGCGAAGATCGCGCGCGAGCTCGCGCGGTGGCTGATCTCGATGCGCTCCGCGGGGCCGAAGAACGTCGCGGTGTGCTCACCGATCACGTCCCCACCGCGGACCGTGGACACGCCGATCTCGCCGCGCGGGCGGGGCCCGACATCGCCATCGCGGGCGTGGCGCTTGACCGCGTCGTAGTCACTGCCGTGCCCCGCCGCGATCGCCCGCCCGATCATCAGCGCCGTTCCCGACGGTGCGTCGCGCTTGGCGCGATGATGCGCCTCGACGATCTCGGCGTCCCACTCGGTGCCGAGCGCGCGCGCTGCCTGCTGGACGAGGCCGAGCAGGAGGTTGACCCCGAGTGAGAAGTTCGCGGCCACCACGATCGGCGCGACGCCGGCGAGGGCATCGAGCTCCGCGCTGTCCTCGACCGAGAGGCCCGTGGTGCCCACCACCGCAGGCTTCGCGAGCTCGCGCGCGATGGCGAGTGCTGCACGCGTTCCCGAAGGCGACGTGAAGTCGATGTAGACGTCGCTGGCGCCGAGCCCGGCGCGCAGATCGGTCCGCGACACCACCCCGGGAGCGACGGTCTCGCCGAGCTTGTCCGCGCCCTCACGATCGATCGCGGCGACGAGCGAGACGTCAGCGCGACCGGCCGAGGCCTCGATCAACGCTCGCCCCATACGGCCCGAGGGGCCGAGAACGCAGACCCTCGCCGCCACTAGAGCAGGCCCGCGGCGCGCATCTCGTTCCGCAGCTGCTCGAGCAGACCGGCGGTGGCGGGCACGAGCGGGAGACGCACATCGGGGGCGCACCGACCGAGCAGCGACAGCGCGGCCTTCGTGGGCGCGGGGCTCGGCTCGGCGAACAGCATCTGGTTCAGCACGCGCAGCTCCATGTGGCACTGCTTCGCCTTGTCCCATGCGCCGGCCTTCACGTGATCCCACATGTCGCTCATCAGCTTGGGAGCGACATTCGAGACCACGGAGATCACGCCGCGTCCGCCGCACGCGTAGAGCGGGAAGGTGGTGCCATCGTCGCCGGAGAGGATCGTGATCTTGTCGCCGACCTTCGCGACCAGCTCGCTGCCGCGCACGAGGTTGCCCGTGGCGTCCTTGATGCCGATGATGTTGTCGAAGTCGACCAGCCGCACGACCGTGTCGGTGAGCAGATCGCACGCGGTGCGCGACGGCACGTTGTAGAGGATGATCGGAAGCTTCGTGGCCTTCGCGATCGTCTCGAAGTGGCGGAACAGGCCCTCCTGGCTCGGGCGGTTGTAGTAGGGCGTGACATGGAGCAAAGCATCGGCGCCCGCGTCCTCGGAGGCCTTCGTCAGGGCGAGCGCCTCGCTCGTGGCGTTGCCGCCCGCACCGGCGATCACGGGCACCCGGCCCTTCGCGGCCTTGACCGTCGCGGCGATCACGGCGACATGCTCCTCGACATCCAGCGTGGCCGACTCGCCGGTCGTTCCGACGGCGACGAGGCCATCCACGCCCTGCTCGATCTGCCAGTCGACGAGCTTCGCCAGGCTGTCGAAGTCGACCCGACCGGCCTTGAACGGGGTCACGATCGCGGTGAGACAGCCTTCGATGCGTGCGAGCTTCGCCATGACAATCCTCGGGGGTTACGTCTTCATATCTTTAACGCACCGACGAGGGAAGCAATTCGCACAGAACTAGTCCGAGTCGGGGTCCGTCGTTTTTCGGTGCGCGCCCGACAGCGGTGTCATGGCGCCGCGGTGGGTTCGATCACACCGCCCCCGTGACGGGGCACGAGGCGCGACCAGCTCGGAGGCACGCGACGTGCTGAGCACCAGCGGCGATGCGGTGCATGCTCGCGGTGGTCGTGATGCTGGTGGCGGCGTGCGGGGATCCCGTCTCCGACAGCGTCTTCTTCACGTACGACGACCGCCAGCTGCAGTGCGGGCTCCCTCTCGACGACTACCTCGTCCCCGAGAACTGGGACCGGTTGCGGGACCACATCGACACCGCTGCCCGCGAGGGCTGGGTACTCGACGTCTACGCGCACGCGCCGGGGGTCACGATCAGCCTTCCCACGCTCGAGCGCGCGCTCGCGATGTTCGACGCCGCCGGCCTTCCGTATCTGACCTTCCGCGATCTCGACCCTGCCGCGGAGCCACGAGCCGGCGTGTTGTTCGCCTTCGACGACAACGGCGTCGACTCGTGGATCGGCGTGCGTTCGTTGCTCCTGCGTCACGGCGTGCGCGCCACGCTGTTCGTCTCGAACTTCCACGAGCTCGATGCAAAGCAGCGCGCCGCACTCCACGCGCTCGAGAAGGACGGCCACGAGATCGAGTCGCACACGGTGCATCACCTCGAGGCGGCGGTGTACGCGGCCGAGCACGGCGCGCAGGCGTACCTCGACGACGAGGTGCTCCCCGAGATCGAGATGTTGCGTGCAGACGGCTTCGCGCCCGAGAGCTTCGCGTACCCCTACGGATCTCGGACGCCGGAGACCGATGCGGCGATCGGGCCACACGTGCGCTGGATCCGCACCACGCCCGGGACGTGCGACCGCTAGATCCGCGAGGCCAGCAGCGCGGCACCGTTGCGCAGCGGCAGCTCGATCGTGAACCGCGCGCCGCCGCCCTTCGCGTCGGTGATCGAGATCCGCCCACCGTGATCGGAGACGATGCGATGCACGATCGCGAGCCCGAGGCCGGTACCGCCCTTCGCGTGCTTCGTCGTGAAGTAGGGAGCGAACACCTTGTCCTTGAGCTCGGACGGCACGCCCGGGCCGTTGTCTTCGATGATCAGGAACGCGCGGTCCGCGCCGTCGCCGAGCCGCGTCGACACGGTGATCTTACCGTCGCTCCGCTTGCTGATCGCATCACGCGCGTTCTCGACGAGGTTGAGCACGATCTGATGGATCTGCGCCTTGTCGGCGTCGATCTCGGGGACTCCGCCGAGCGTGACCGCGATCGGGGCGGCGTCCATGTACAACGTCGTCGCGGAGCGCACGACCTCGTCGAGATCGATGCGCTGGAACTCGGGCTTCGGCATGCGCGCGAAGTCGGAGAACTCGGAGACGATGTGCTTGAGGCGATCGGCCTCCTGCAGCACGGTGGTGGTCGATTCTTCGAGGATCTCGGCGAAGTCCGGATGCTGCTTCTTCCAGGTCTTGCGCAGCGTATCCATCGCCATCTGGATCGGCGTCAGCGGGTTCTTGATCTCGTGCGCGAGCCGGCGCGCGATCTCCTGCCACGCCGCGATCCTCTCGGCGATCACGAGCCGGTCCTTGGAGGTCTTGAGATCCTCCATCATGAAGTTGAACGCGGCGGCCACGGCGCCGATCTCGTCCTTTGCCCGCACGGGCACCCGGTGATCGAGATCGCCGCGCGCGGCGGCGAGCGAGCCCTCGACGAGCTTCTCGAGATCGTGCGCGGTGCGCTTCGCCACGAGCAGACCGATCAGCACCACCACCCCGAGCGCGCCGAGCGCGAGCAGCGCGGACACGAGTGTGATGTTTCGCAGCACCTGGTCGAGATCGCCGTCGGAGACCACCACCTCGATGATCGCGACCGGCTTCTTGTCGGGGCCGAGCATCGGCACCGTGATCGGTGCGTCCTTCGCGATCTTCGCCCAGTCCTTGCTCGGCGGCAGGATGATCTGTCCCTTCGGATCCACGACGCGCGCATCGACGCGGCCCGGCCGCCGGATCCCCGCCAGCATCTTGTCGGTGACCCGGCGCCCCGCGGAGACGGCGACGGCCGCGCCGTCCTTGCGCGACATGTGCGACGACTCGGCCACCAGCACGGTCTCGACCGTGGGTCCCGTGCGGATCTGGGCGTTCGCGAAGTACGTACCGCTGCTCTTGGTCGCGCGCTCGCGGACCGTCGCGTTGACGTCGTCGGTTGCGTCGCGGTAGTGGGGCGTGATCAGCACGCGATCGTCGGGGCCGGTCACCGTGAGCACCTGCAACGAGAACCCGCGCATCTCTTGCCCACCCTGCTCGCGGAGGCCCTTCAGGACCTTACCGTCGCCGAGCGTGCCCTTGACCAGCTCGCCCAGCAGCACGCCGATGAAGGGGTGCCGGTTGTCGGCGAGCGAGGCCACCGCCTCGTTGACCTCGCTGGACAGCGTGTCGAGCTCGCGATGGATCGCCAGCTCCGCGATTCTCCGGTCCTCCTCGTAGGCCGCGCGGGACGACGAGGCGATCACCGTACGCGTCACGATCGCTGCGACCGAGATCGGGACGAGCGCCGCGAGCGCGAGCGAGACCGTGAACCGGCCGCGGAGCTTCACGGCTTGCCGCCCTTGAGCGCGCGTGCCGGCTCGCCGTGGAGGAACATCTCCGCATAGCTCGGGCGGCCCACGCCATCGAACGCGAGGCCCCGGACGTCGGTGCGGTGCCAGATCCGGACCGAGCGGAACATGAGCGGGACGATCGGCAGCCGCTCGGCGAACGCCTTGTGTGCGGCCGGCGCATCGATCGCGCCGATGGCGAGTCGCTGCTCCGCCCAGGTGTCACCGCCGGCCGCGAACGCGGCGCCCCACCACGCGTTCGCCGCGGTGACTGGCGCAGCGAGCTGACCGATCCACAGGTCGCAATCGCCCTTGCGGACACGATCGCGCAACGTGGCCGCCGGGACCGCGGTGATCACCGAGGCGATGCCGAGCTTGGTCAACGCGTACGCCGTGCGCTCGGCGAGCTCGCGGTCATCGGGCCGCGTCTCCTCGATCAGGATCTCCAGCTTGAGCGCGGTGAGCTTGTCAGGCGCGAGCAGCTTGACCCGCTTGGCCGCATCGGCCAGCGCCGCCTTCGCGCGGGCGAGGTCGTCGATCTTGCCCGCCGCATCGAGCGCCGGCCCACCCGCCTCGACGGGGAGCGGCGTCCGGGCCAGCACCACGCGCTCGCCCGAGGTGACCGAGGTCAGCGCTCCGCGCGCGAGCGCGAGATCGAGCGCGCGGCGGAAGGAACGGTCGGCGGTGACGTCGAGGTGCGCGCGTCCGAAGCCGACGAACACGAGCAACGACGCGGGTCCTTCGACGAAGTCCGCCCGGAACTTCGGCTGCACGCCGGTGAACACCGCCACGCCACGCGCGGAGAGCTGCGCATCGCCTTTCTCGAACTGCCGCGCCTCGCCATCGGGCGTGTCGTACCAGCGCAGGGTGAGTTGATCGAGGTACGGCCGGCCCGCGAAGTACGCGTCGAACGCCCGCAGCACGAGCCGCCCCTTCTTGTCCCAGCTCTCCACGAAGAACGGCCCGGATCCGATCGGCCGATCGGTCTGCGGCTTTCCACCCTTCGTGATCGCGGTGGCGGGCAACGCGAGGAGCTTCGCGAGATCGAGCGGCGATGCCGTGGTGACGACCTCGAGCGTGTCCCCGTTCGCGCCGACGGAGGTGACCACGGCGAGGGTCCAGCGTGACGGCGTCGTCCGTACGCGCTCGAGCGACGCCCACACGTCCGCACCGGTCAGGGCGCTGTTGTCGTGGAACCGCACGCCCTTCCGCAGCGCGATCTCGAGCTTACCGTTGACGAGCACCGGCATCCCCGCCGCGAGATGTGGCTGCGGCACGCCGCCCGCGCCGATCCGGTACAGCGTATCGAACACCAGATCGACCGCCGTGATCTCCGCGTGTGCCTGCGCGAGCGGGGGGTCGAGCGTCACCGGCGCGCCGAGCAGCGAGCCTTCGAGCGTGCCGCCATAGCGCGGCCGGCTCTCGCCGTGGGCCAGCGCAGCGACGGCCAGCAGGACCAACCCGGCGCGCTTCAATCGAGCCTCCACAGATCCACGAGCGTTGTCCCGGCGAGCCGCACCGCGACGATCACCTCGACGGCGCCATCGCCGTCGCTGTCACCGACGCCGATCCCGACGACGCCGCTCTGGAACGTGCGGCGGAACAGGCCCTTCTTGGTGTCACCACCGAGGGTCATCACCTTGATCGCGTCGGGATCGCCGGGGGCGCCGGCGCCGGAAACGATCGCCTCCGGTCTGCCGTCCTTGTCGACGTCTGCGACGGCGAACACCGAGCCGTAGTCCTTGAGGTCGTACTTCGCGACCGGCAAGCAGCCGCCCGTGGTGCCGCAGCGCTCGACCGTGATCTCGAGGCGGCTCCCGACCAGCACGGCGCGCACGCGCACCGGAGCACCGATCGGGTCGACGAGCTCGGTGCAATACACGCCGTAGACCGGCGCGCTGGGATCGCCGAAGTGGTTGCGCCCCGGCACGCGCATGAGCCGCTCGCCCGGGCAGACGAGTGCGCCGGCTTGTCCCGTCTGAGCCACGAGGGTCCGGCCTTGCCAGATCACGCGCAGGTCGCGGTCCCATGCCGACGAGCTGGCGATCAGCTCGCCGTTGTCGACGACCGCGGTGCCGACCGGATCGCGCGACGCGGGCACTGCCGGATCGCCCGTGAACGCCACGCGACCGAGCTCGATCACCTTCTTGTTCGCCACGCCGAGCGCGATCACCTCACGCGTCGTGACGGCGTACAGCTCGGCCCTGCCGTCGCGATCGAGATCCGCGGAGGTCAGCGCGACCAGCGGCACCCCCGGGTCGAACGAGCCGAGGCGCACCGGCTTCCAGGTGAGCGTCACCGGCA
>JAYVLW010000882.1:0-5237 GCA_043759315.1 Myxococcales bacterium | reverse complement strand
TCGTCCGCGGACGCCACGAACGTGACCGCGTGCGGGTTGCCCATCGAGACGCAGGTGATGGTCCGCGTCGGCTGACCCGGGATGTCGATCGGCTGATCGATGCAGCGCTCGCCGAGCGGGCCGACCATCGGGATCTCGCCGCGGAGGAGCCGAGGGGCGCCCATCGACACGGTCACGTGGCGATCGAGCAGCTCGCACACCAGACGACCGGCGCCGGTGTCGATCGCCATCTCCGCTTTCGCGACGCCGCCGTGATCGTGGAGCCACTGGACGACGCAGCGCAGGCCATTGCCGCACATCTCGGCCTCGCTGCCATCGCTGTTGAGGACGCGCATGCGCGCATCGTCGCCGGTGGTGGTGGGGAGGATCGCGAGCACGCCGTCGCCGCCGACGCCGAACTGGCGATCGCACAGCGCGATCACGGTCGCTGGATCCTGGACTCGCGCCGCCTCGTCGGGGGTCGCGGTGCGCAGATCGACGACGAGGAAGTCGTTTCCGAGGCCGTGGTACTTGGCGAACCGCATGCCCGAACCCTACCGCGGGTCGGGCAGATGATCACGCGCGAGGCGCCTCAGGGCTTCGGCGTGGTCGGCGATGGCGCAGCAGGCGGCGTGGCGGGCGGAGTGACCGGAGCCGGCGTCGCGGCGGGGCCGGGCGGAGTCGTCGCGGGAGCCGGCGGAGTCGTCGCGGGAGCCGGCGGAGTCGTCGTCGCGGGAGGCTTTGCCGGAGTCTTCGCGGGCCCGGGCGGAGTGGTCGCGGGCGGCAGCGGTGCCTCGACGGCCTTCGCCGCGCTGCCGGTCTGCGGCTTTGCGTCGGCGGGCTTCGGCTCGCTCATCCCCGCGGGCGTCGACGGGTTGGGCTTCGCATCGGTCGCGCCGGCCGGAATCGGGACCTCGGCGGGAGTTGGCGCCGTGCCGGTCGCGCCGCCACGGGGGTTGCCCGAGCCGAGCGCCGGAGCAGTCGCCGAACCGGCAGAGCCAGCCGAACCAGCCGAACCGCCGGAGCCGAGGTTCGAGGGATCGATGATGATCGCCGAGCCAGCGCCGGAGCCCGACTGCGGTGCGTCCTTGAGGCCCTTGGTCCGCGCTTCCTCGCGCTCGGCCGCGGCCTTCGCCTGCGTCTCGCCGTACTTCTCGAGGGAGTCGGCCGAGTTGTGGCTCGACAGGTACGCGAGGATCATCGACGTCGCCATGAAGATGGTCGCGGCGCTCGCGGTCAGCTTGCGGAGGAACGTCGATGCACCCGAGCCGCCGAACACCGTCGCGGCGTTACCGCCACCAAACGCGCCGCCCATGCCGCCACCCTTGCCGCTCTGCAGGAGCACCGTGAGCATCAGGAACAGGCACACGATCACGTGCAAGACAGTGAGCAGGGTCGACATGCGGACCTAGCTTCTAGCCCAATGCGCCTAGCGGCGCAAGGCTTAGGACGGCCGTGCGGCCTTGACGATCGCAATGAAATCAGCGGCTTCGAGGGAGGCGCCGCCGACGAGCGCGCCGTCGATGTCGTTCTCGCTCATCAGCGCCTCCGCGTTGGAAGCCTTCACGGATCCGCCGTACTGGATCCGGATCGCATCGGCGGCCGCGGCACCGAGGCGCTCGACGAGGCGCGCGCGAATGTGCGCGTGGACTTCCTGCGCCTGCGCCGGCGTGGCGGTGCGCCCGGTGCCGATCGCCCACACGGGCTCGTACGCGATCACGAGCTTGTTCGCGCTCGTCGCCTCGATGCCGGCGAGCCCGCCGGCAAGCTGCTCGTCGACGACCGACAGCGTCCGTCCTCCATCGCGCTCGGCGAGCGACTCGCCGACGCACACGATCGCGCCGAGGCCAGCCGCGAGCACGGCGCGCGCCTTCTTGCCGACGCCCTCGCTCGTGTCGCCGAAGAACTGCCGGCGCTCGCTGTGCCCGACGATCACCCAGGTCGCGCCCGCATCCGCGAGCAGCGTCGGCGACAGCTCTCCGGTCCACGCGCCGCTGGTCTCCCAGTGCGTGTTCTGCGCGCACGTGACGATCGAGCTGCCCTCGAGCCGCTTCGCGACCGCGTGGAGCGCCGTCGCCACCGGCGCGACGCCCACCGCCACGCCCTTGACGGCGCCGAGCTGGTTCTTGAGCTCGGTGACGAGCATCAGCGCGTCGGCGATGGTCTTGTTCAGCTTCCAGTTGCCAACGACGAACGGGGTGCGCATCCAACCGTTCGTATCACGACCGCTACTCGGTCATCCAACTGAGGCGGTATTCGCACTGCCGGTCGCCCATGTGCACGCACGCGGTGTGGGTGGCGCCGACCGCGCTCGCCCCGGTCAGCTCGACGATGCGCTCGAGCTCGGCCGCGACGATCGCGCAGACGTCCGGGGAGCCAGAGAACCCGCCGAGGAACACGTCGCAGCTGCCGGTGTGCACGACCACCTCGACCTCACCCCACGCGTGGTAGCGATCCCAGAACGTCGGCAGCGCCGCCAGCACGGTCTCCGCCGCCAGCGAGCTCGGATCGGCGCCGAACAACCGCGCGAAGGTGGCGCTCATCGTGCCGCGGCCGACCTTGCGGGGCACGAGCTGACCATCGAGGAGGTCGCGCGCGCGATCGAGCACGACGATCAGATCGGACAGGTCGACCCACGACAGCGGCGCGAGGCTCGACGACAGCGCGTTCGCCATCACCGGTGATTCGTTGACGAGCTTCGCGATCCCCGACTCGCCGAGGTGATGCTGCAGCAGCTTCGACAGCACGCGCAGGTGCGCGGCGCGGACCTGGCCGGTGACCGCGCGCTGGCCGGAAGCGTCGGGCAGGACGACGATCGGTGCGCCGATGCCGGCAGTGGGGGCGAAGATCGACACGGCGGCCTGCATCGCTTGCTCGGTGACCGTGGGTTGCGGCACGTGCTCCGCGGGCGGGCGCTCGAGCGCGCGACCGAGCGCGGTGGCGAACGTCGACGCGGACGCCCAGCGCTTCTTCGGCGTGGCGGCGAGCGCCTTCATCAGCACCGCATCGACCGCATCCGACAGGGTCGGGCGCAGCGTCGATGCCGGGACGAGCGGATCCGTCATCTGGCGCTGCACCACCTGCGGCGCCGGGCCCGATCCGAACGGCGGCCGGCCGGTGAGCATGCAGTACACGGTGGCGGCCAGCCCGTAGACATCCGTCGTCGGGCCATCGGCCTGCTCGAGGAACGACTCGGGCGCGGCGAAGCCCGGAGTGCCGGCCGCGTCGCGCGCATCGCCCGCTTTCACGGCGACGCCGACATCGACGAGCACCGCGCGGTCGCGCTCGCGATCGAGGAGGATGTTCGCCGGCTTGACGTCGCGGTGGATCAGACCGAGCGCGTGCATCGCGTCGAGGGCGTCGCCGATCTCGAGCGCGATCTGCGCGACCGCGGCCGTCGGGAACCACTCCTTGCGCTCGAGCGTGGCCCGTACGACCTCGGAGAGCGGCTGGCCTTCGACCAGCTCCATCACGAAGTACACGTCCTGCGCGTGCTCGCCGAGCGCGTAGACCTGCACGAGGTTCGGGTGGTGGAGCGACGCGAGGATGCCGGCCTCGGCGCGGAACCGCTGCACGAGATCGCGGTCGCTCGCGAGGTCGGAGCGCAACACCTTGATCGCGACCGAGCGGTTGAGGCCGAGATCCTCGCCGCGATAGACCACGCCCATCGCACCGCGCGAGAGCTCGTGGACCACGCGGTAGGTGCCGCCGACGATGGTGCCGACCGAGAGGCCGCCGGTATCGGCGCCGGACTCGGTCTCGATCGCACGCTCGTCGGAGGCGACGATCCGCACGTCGCCCGGGGGCGCGTTGCGCAGGGCGCCGTAGCAGCGGGACAGCGCCGCCTCACCGGACCGCTCGCCGTGCCCGATCTCGCTGGCGACCGAGCGCAGCGCCACCGTGATCGACGTGGTCTCGTCGATCTTGATCGGCTCCTGCTGCAGCTTGTAGATGACCTTGCGCACCACGAGCGCGGCCTGATCGTCGTTCGCACCGACGAGCAGCACCGCGATCTCGTCGCCCCCGAGCCGTCCGATCGGATCGTTGCCGCGCACCGTGGCGCGGATCCTCGCGGTGACCTGCGCGAGCACCTCGTCGCCGACCTTGTGGCTGTATTCGAGGTTGATGCGGCGCGTGCCGATCACGTCGAACACCGCGAGCGTGAGCCTCTCGTTGCGGCGGTTCGCGGCCGCGACCTCGTGAGCCACGGTCTGCTCGAACGCGCCGCGCGTCATCGCACCGGTCAGCGGGTCGTGCAAGCTCGACGCCATCAGGCGCTCGCCCTCCGCCACGATGCGACGGTGACTGGAGAGCCACGACAGCTCGCGCGTCAGGCGCGCCGCGATCGCCTTGAGATCGGTGCGCTCCGCCGCCGAGAACCGGCGCCCGGAGTCGGCGACGATCGCGACCAGGCCGGCGATCTCCGTGGGGCCCGAGCGCAACGCATCGGCGATCACCGATCGCGGGTTCGGGCCGCTCGTGATCACGGTTCCGGCGGCGGCGGCGGCGATCCGCGAGGCGGCGGCGATCTGGGTGCGGTACGCATCGTCGGGGTGCGCACGCGCGGAGGTCGGGAGCATCTGCGCACCGTCTCGCCACCACACGATGCAGTCGTTGGCCGTGAAGCCCTCGGCCACCGCCATCAGCGTCTCGGTCGCGCTTCCGGTCAGATCGACGAGCGACGTCGCGATCAGGCCCCGGGCGCGCGCGAGGTCGAAGTCCGGCGACGTCGGATCCGAGTGGGCGACGGCATCGATCGCCTCGACCGACGACGGCGTGAGCAGCACACCCGACGCACCGGCCTGCGCGGCGGCGCCTGCGACGCGCGCGGCGTTACCACCGTCGCCGACGATCCAGCGCGGTGGCCCATCGGCCGGGGCGGGGCCGAGGTCTCCCGCGACGAGCGGGGCCAGGAGGATCGCCGCGCAGTTGTTCGCGGACTCGACCTCGGACGCCTTGATCGCGACCAGCGTCACGTTCGCGCTGGCGGCCAGCGGCGTCAGCTCGGTGATCAGTCGACCCGAGGGGTCGAACACCGCCAGGCGCTTCGCAGCCATCGCGTCATCTTAGCTTCATTGCACGTTGTAGGGGAACGTCGCGGTCACGCCGTTCTGCGATGCGCCGAGGGTCAGCGTGCGCGCCGCACGCGCCACGCATGCTGCGACGTCGGCGTCGGCGTCGCCGACCGAGGCTTCGGAGACGCTGCCTGCCGGGGTGAACTTGACCCGGAGGCGGAGCTTGCCGGTGAAGCCGGACGT
>JAYVLW010000881.1:0-3674 GCA_043759315.1 Myxococcales bacterium | reverse complement strand
CGGGGGGCGCGTTCGGCTGGCGCTGGTTCCTCGCGAGCTCGCGCGCTCGCTGGCCCCGCCTGTTGCTCGGCACCGATGGCGCCCGCATGTTCTATGGTGTGCTCGGTGGTGCGCTCGCCGGTGGTGGGATCGCGCTGGTACTCGCCTGACCAGCTGGTAGTGTGGAGGTGATGCGGTGGATGGCTCTCGCGATCGTGCTCGCCACCGCGGGGAGCGTCGATGCCCGCATGGTCCGACGCCGCGATCCACCGGTGGTCGAGGCGTGCCGCAGTCGCAAGGACTGGCCGGAGGTCGCCCGCTGCCTCGACAAGCTCGGATCGTTCACGATCGAGCGCTCGCTCGCCCGCGCGCGCCTGGTGCGCGTGTGGATCGACGATCCGGACGCCGTCGGCGCCGAGATGAAGACTGACGCGGGCGTGTACCTGTTCGTGCAACAGAAGGACGCGAGCTGGCGGATCGGCGGCATGTTCGCGCGCCGGATGAACGACACGGTGCTCGCGCTCGCAGCCGTGACGGTCGATCGCCACGTCGGGTACCGGCTCGATGTCGGCACACTCCAGCGCACGCCGCTCTCGCTCGACGCGGCGCCGCCGGTGGATGCCTCGATCCGCACCCTGACCTCGCTGTACTGCTACGGCAAGGACTATGGCTGCATCGAGGTGCAGACGAGCTGCGAGGTGATGTCCCGCGGCAAGGCGCTGTTCGCGTTCCACGGCACCGTGCGGCTCGAGGGCGGCGACGTCGTGGTCCAGGGAGATCAATCGCTGGCGGGCTCGGTGTGCGCGTCGACGCCCCGGTTCTCGCTCGGCTGGGCCGCGCAGGACGACTAGTCCTTCGCGAGCTCCCCGAGCTTGTCGAGCACCGCCGCCAGATCGGGCCGCTCGTCGAGCACGCGCAGGCACGGGTCCTCGGGCCACGCCGTCACTCGCTCGAGCGCGTTGCGCAGGTGGAACTGCTTCGGATCGAGGCCGGGTACCACCTCGTCCCAGACGAGCGGCATCGACACCGAGGCCCCCGACACCGGGCGCACGCTGTATGGCGCGACGAGGAGCTGGCCGTGCGCGTTCTGTCCCCAGTCGAGGTAGACGCGGCCGCCGCGCGCCGCGGGATTGCGCAGGGTCGTGGCCATGTCGGGGTGCTGTCGCTCGATCAACAGGCCGATCAAGTACGCGAGCGTGCGCGCCTGATCGAACGTGCACTGACCGCCGAGCGGGATCAGCACGTGGAGCCCGCTCTGCCCGGAGGTCTTCACGTAGTTCGGGAGGCCCACGGTCTCGCACAGGCGATGGATCGCCAGCGCGAGCGGAACCACGTGCTCGCGCGGCGCGTTCTTCGGATCGAGATCGACGATCGTCCAGTCGGGCCGCTCGAGCGAGCCAACGCGACTCGCCCAGCAGTGGATCGGGATCGAGGCGAGGTTCGCGACGAACGCGAGGCCGTCGGCGTCGTCGATCAGCACGTAGTGGATCTCGCGCTGGCTGTGCTCGGACCACAACGTCGTGGTGCGTAGCCACGGCGGGATCCAGTCGGGCATGTCCTTCTGGTAGAAGCGGTCGCCGTCGATGCCGTCGGGGTAGCGATCGAGCACCGTCGGCCGATCCTTCAGGTAGGGCAGGAGCCACGGCGAGATGCCGCGGTAGTACTCGATGAGCTCGCCCTTGGTGATTCCCTCGTCCTTCCAGAACACCTTGTCCAGGCGGGTCAGCCGGAGCTCGCGCACCTGCGAGTCGACGACCAGCTCGAGCGAGTCACCCGGGCCTGGCTCGCGCGGCCCGTCCTTCGGTGCGGCCTCGGCGGTCGTGCGCATCGGCATGCCGCAGTCCTTCGGTGCCTTGTCGCGGCGCAGCCGCTCGAACACCGGGAACCGGAGCGCCGAGTCCACCGGCCACTCGCGGTAGCGCACCTGCACGACCAGCTCGGGCTCGACCCACATCGCATCGGGCTCGCCCTTGGGCCGCGTGAACGTGGGCTTCCATCGTGGCTTCGCCGCGAGCTCCTTCGTCAGCGCTGCGAGCAGCTTGTCGTCGAGCCCCGAGCCGACCTTGCCGGCCCACATCCACCGTTCGTCGACCCACACGCACAGGTGCAGCGATCCGAGGCCGGTGCGCGTCCCCTTCGGCGGCGTGTATCCGCACACGGCGAAGTCCGCCTCCGGATCGGCCTTCATCTTGAGCCAGTCGGGCGAGCGCTTGCTCTTGTAGGTGGAGCTGGCCTTCTTCGCGACCACGCCCTCGAGCCCCCGCGCGACCACCTGCTGGAGCAGCGCCTCGCCTTGTTCCGGGATGTGGTCGCCGTAGCGCAACGGGCCGATGCTGGGGAGGATCCGCTGGAGGTACGCCTTGCGCGCGAGCAGCGGGAGTCCACGCAGATCGAAGCCACCGGCGCCGAGCAGATCGAACACGACGTAGGTCACCGGCGACGCGAGGGCGGCGCGCTGGATCTCGCTCGTGCGATGGAGCTGGCCGCGGAACGACAGCTTGTGGAAGTCGGGCTTGCCCTCGGCATCGAGCATCACGATCTCGCCGTCGAGGATGAGGTCCGCGATCGGCAAGGCGCGGATCGCGCTCGTCAGCTCGGGGTAGCGATCGGTCGCATCTTGCGCCGAGCGATAGCGGAGCTGCGCCTGGCCCGCGCCGCCGTGCGCGAGCATGCGGAAGCCGTCGTACTTGAGCTCGTAGATCCAGTCGGGCGAGGAGAACGGCGCGTCCGCGGTCTGGCACAGCATCGGCTCGACCGAGCCGGGCACGATCGCCTTCTTCGGCACGCCGCGCGCGGCGAGCTCCGCGAGGAGCTCGTGGTGCTTCGGCGCGCGGGCGGCCAGCTCGTCGACCGTCAGCCCTGACAGCACGCTCGCGCCGGACAGCGGTGCGCCGCTCGCGAGGAACTGCTCCGCGGGCTCGTCGCGCTTCTTGATCAGCAGCCACTCGTTCGAGCCACGCCCGGATTGCTTGCCGCGCTTGCCCTTGCCGGTGTGCACGAGCGTGAACGCGCCGCGGAGCTTGTAGCCGTAGAGCTCGAACTTGATCTCGCCATCGGCCATGCCTTGCGCAGGATCGAGCAACGGACGGAACAGCCCGCGGTCCCACGCGATCATCGGCCCGGCGCCGTAGTTGCCCTCGGGGATCACGGCCTCGAAGTGCACGTACTCGAGCGGGTGGTTCTCGACCTTCACCGCAAGGCGCTTGTCGTCCGGATCCATCGATGGCTCCTTGGGCACCGCCCACGAGCACAGGACGCCATCGATCTCGAGCCGGAGGTCCCAGTGCATCCGGGTGGCATCGTGCTGGTGCACGACGAACATCCGCGGCCCGCGCCCACTCGCCTGGGGCGGCGTGCTGGCCATCGGTTCAGGTGTGGCGCCCCCTGTCCGCTTGGCGCGGTAGGCGTCCAGTCCCTCGTCTTTAGGATCACTCACGCTGGCCCGGTACAGTTGCAAGCCCCACGAACGTGGGGTGCGCAGCAACGCGGAGGCGTTGCGAAGGTACAATCGACGTCATGCCCGCTCGGTCCATCGGTACGGCCACCATCTCGTTTGGACTCGTCTCGATCCCGACGAAGCTCTACACGACCAACGAGTCCTCCGGGGACATCCACTTCAACATGCTGCACGACGCGGACGGCGCGCGTCTCAAGCAGCAGTACATCTGTACCAAGTGCAACGAGGTTGTCGACCG
>JAYVLW010000880.1:0-8553 GCA_043759315.1 Myxococcales bacterium | reverse complement strand
CCGAGGCCGATCGAGAACCGCATCGCCGAGAGCCCGCGGCTCTGGATCAGGAAGTTCACGAGGTTCTGATCCGCCATCGGCATGCCGTGGCTCTTCGCGAACTGGTTGTTGTAGAGCTCGACGACCGTGGAGCTCAGCACGACGGGCACGCGGTGCTTGCACACTCGCTCGGTGTCGTCGCAGTAGTAGACGTCGGGATCGGGACACGGGTTGTAGTACGGCAGCGGCCTGCCATCGGGCCCCGTCGTCGGCGCCGTGGGGGCGTCGGCCGAACCCGAGCCCGTGGCCGACCCCGAACCCGAACCCGAACCCGAGCCCGTGGCCGAACCCGAGCCCGAGCCCGCGGCAGAGCCCGCAGACCCGTCTGCCGGCGGGGTAGACGGTGCCCCCCACCCATTGTTGTTGTTGCGAAGCACGGCCTTCGGCGGCTTGCCCGGCGCCTGCCGGACCGAGTCCTCGGGATCCGGAGGCGGTGGAACACACGCGACCTTGTGCGGATCGTTCGCGACGGCATCCCAGTCCTTGAACAGCTCGCGGATCCGCTCGTCATCCTGCACGAAGCTGCCATCCACACCGTCGGCGAAGCCGCCGACCTCGAACTTGAGATCGCTGCCCTCGAAGTCGCCCCGCCCGGCGGCCGGGAACGCGAGGCTCATGCGCGGCACGGCGCTCTGCACCTCGGGCCGCGCCAGGATCATCTTCACCGTCGAGTCATCGAGGCGCTTGCTGGTGTCCTTGCCGAGCAGCGAGACGCGCGGCGCGACGACCTGGACCTCGTCGAGAGGGAACACCTCTTCGAGGACGTGGCCGGCCTTCTGGGTCAGCGCGAGGAACAGGACGAACGCGCCGATTCCGATCACGATGCCGAACGCCGAGAGGATGAAGTGGCGCGGGCTGCGCACCGTGTTCGCGACCACCATGCGCACGAGGTTCTTCGCGGGCATCATGCCGGGCCAGCTCCTTCAGCGTTCAGCTCTTCGTCCGACGTCTCGACGATGTTGCCATCGCGCATCGCGATCACCCGCTTCGCCACGCTCGACACGCGGCGCTCGTGGGTGACGATCACGAGCGTCACGCCGTCCTTGGCGTTGAGCTCGCGGAAGAAATCGATCACGCCCTTGCCGGTCTCGGAATCGAGGTTGCCGGTGGGCTCGTCGCACAGCAGCAGCTTCGGCGAGCCGAACAGCGCGCGCGCGATCGCGACCCGCTGTTTCTGCCCGCCGGAGAGCTCGCCCGGGTGGCGCCGCGCGAAGTCCGCGAGGCCGACGCGGCGCAGCGATTCGCGGCCACGCTCGTCGATGTCCTTCTTGGCCTGCTTCGCGAACGCCGCCGGGATGGTGACGTTGCCGAGCACGTCCAGGTGATCCAGCAGGTTGAACGCCTGGAACACGAAGCCGATCGACTGGTTGCGTAGCTTCGCACGCTTGCCATCGCCGGCCTTCAGGGTGTCGATGCCGAGCACCTCGACCTCGCCTGCGTCAGGCATGTCGAGGCCACCGATGATGTTGAGGAGCGTCGACTTGCCGGAACCGGACTGGCCGACCAGCGCGACCAGCTCGCCCGCCTCGACGTCGAGGTTGACCCCGCGCAGGACCTGGGTCTTCGCAGAGCCGACACCGTAGCTCTTGGTCACGTCACGGACGCGCACGACCGGGGCTGCTGCCACCGGCGGACCCTACCACATCACCGGCGGTTACCAGCCGCGGTGACCACGAGCGACGTGCCTTCGATCGTCACGGCGATGTGGCCATCGCGCCACCGCATCAGATGCGCGGTGACGTCCTCGACGCGGCGGACGCCGAGGGCGGTCAGCAGCATGTGCCAGCCCTCGGCGGAGAGCGCCGGAGGAGCGAGGTCGATCGAGGCGATCGGCCCGCTGGTCATCCCGCCCCCGCCGACCAGCTGCCCGAGAACGCCATCACCAACGCCGGCGAGCGCCAGCCGGTCCGTGAGCACGTAGTCGAGCGTGGCGACGAACGGCACGGACAGGCTGTGGCCCTTGTGCGGACCGTAGGTTCGACTGCGCTCGAGGGTGGACCGCAGCGGGACCCGGTCGAGCAAGGTGTCGAAGTACCGCTTGTGCGCGAGATCGAGCGAGACCGCCCCCGTTCCTGTCTTGTCGTCGGGATCGAGCGACTGCAGCACGGCGCGCACGCTGCGCACGCCGGTGCGATCGAGGATGCTCGCATCGCTGTTCATCGACTTCAAGCAGGGCGAGAGCCAGGCCCGTACCGCGAGCAGATCCACGTTCCACTGGGCGGCGAGCGGCGCGGTCGCCGCGAGCTTCGCGAAGCCCGCGGGCCCGGGGAGGATCGCCGCGCCGACGTTCGCGGCGGCCGGGCCGACGTCGATGGTGAGCCGGCCCCAGGCCTGCTTCGGTCCACCCTCGACGGCGATGCCGATCCGGCTCACGGGCTCGAGCAGCTTCGCGCACGCGATCGCATCGGGCACCTTGCCGACGATGCTCGCGAGCACCTCGTGCGCGTCGACAAAGCCGATCAACGCGGGCTTCGCGACCGTGGCCGCGGCGCTCGCCCATTGCCAGGCCTTCGCCCAGGCGGGCCTGGAAGGCCCATGGCTGCTCGTGAACCACGTCGACCCGTCGTCGTGCGCGAACGGCAACGCGAAGTGGACCCACAACCAGTCGGCCGAGACCGCCCAGCTGACCTTCACCTGCGGAGCGCCGGGCAGTTGCGCGGTGAACAGCTCCGTGCCTTCGACGATCACCGACTGCGTGACCAGGCCGCGCGCGCGCTGGCCATCGAAGAACGTCTGCACCGCTTCCGGTGCGGACAGGTGCACGACGAACGTCGGCGCGACCTGTTCCGAGAACATGACGATCCCGCCCTCGAGATCGATGCCCATGCCGGTCAGCGCGTCGGGACTCAGTGGATCGACGGCGAGCAGTCGCCCGAGCTCGCGCGACACCTCGGACGCATCGACCCCGCCGATCACGCCGAGCGAGTCCACGACATCCCGGATGGAGCGCTGTGCCTCCCTCACCGTCGGCGACGCGAGCACGTACGTCGGGTTCGCGGGCACCCAGCGGGTCGCCGGGAACCCCTTCGCGGCCTGGGGTGGAGCGGAGTGCGATGGAGGCCTCCCATGACAGCCCAGGGCGATCGCCACGGACGCGAGCAGTGCCAGCCTCGGAGGCGTCATGGGTTTTCGAGTCTTGCACGCAACCGCAGGTGCTGCTGGTCGATACGGGAGCTACCCATGCTGACCTTGATCGCCCGAGACCCTGGTAATGTCGGGAGCCCGTCATGAGCTCCATCGGTGGACCTTCTGGAATCGGTGGCCCCGGAGGCCCGAGTGGCCCCGGAGGCCCGGATGGACCTGAGGGTCCCGATGGACCCGACGAGGTCGCCGGCGCGGAAGCAGCGGAGGATGCACAGCTGACAAGTGACATCGATGCGCTCGCCGCCGACGTCGCCGCCGGACGCCTGACGCCGCGCGAGGCGATCGATCAGCTGGTGGAGTCGACGGCAACCCCCGATCTGTCGGCGGCCGAGCGCGCGGAGCTGCGCGAGATGCTGACGGATCTGGTCGCGAACGATCCGTACTTCAACGGCCTCGCGAACCGGGTCTGACGCTTCGCGTGTCGGAGAGGTATGGGCGTGGATCTGCGTCCCGGTGCGCCCGCTGACGTCCGCTGACGCCCGCCTGACCGGTTAGTAGATGACGTCGCCGACGTAGATCGTGCCGGTCTTCGATCCCTGCGGGCCGACGAACTGGACCGGCTTCGTCTGCTTGCGGTCGATCTCGATCAGCTGGAACGGCCGCGTCATCGGCCGGCCGTCCGCATCGTGGAACGAGGCGATCACCATGATCTGGCCGATCCGATCGGCGTCGTTGACAAGGTTCGCCTGGACCACGGTCTTGCCGTAGTCGTCGAACACGTGAAGCTCGGCGATCCGCGCCTTCGGCGGCTCGTCCGGCACCAGCGCGCCGCGGACGACGATGCGCGCGGAGGTCGAGGCCGGACGCGGGAGGCGCTCGGTATCGACCAGCGCGAACGTCCTGCGCTCGCCGGGCGGGATCCACAACGACTGCGGCTTGAGGTGGCCGAGCACCTCTCCCCCGGAGGCCGTGAGATCTCCGGCGAGCGTCACGTACGCGCCCGCGGCGGCGGTGTTCTCGGCGTCGACGAGCACGAACGTCGCGGTCGAGCTGAACTGACCAGCGCCCACGGTGTCCGTGCGGAGCCGAGCGTCGCTGGTGACCCGGATCGCATCCAGATCGAGCTGGTTCGCCGGTTTGCTCCTGGCGCACGCACCCAGGAGGGCGGCGGCGATCAACAGGAGCGGTGCGCACATGCGCAGAGTGTAGCGCAGAGTTCAGGAGACGAAATCAGGCGACGGCGCGGCGGTGCTTCGCGGAGCCCTCGTGGAGCTTGAGCACGTCGCGGACCTTCTGCGGCATCGCGAGCTCGGACGTGTCAAACGTGGCGAGCGCGGTCGCGAGGGTCGCAACGCGCTCCTCGGACGTCGCGCGCTTGTCGACGATCACCCGGTACACGCCTTTGACGCGGCAGAGCCCGCCATTGACGACGCTGGTCTGCAGCGGTTCGTAGCTGACCTTGATCCCGAGCTGGTCGGCCGTGGCCTCCAGCAGCTCGAGCAGTACTTCTGGCTTCATGACCTAGCCACAGTACCCATCTGGATCGCCGGCGCAACCTTTCTGTCCGATTCCCGGACGGCAGAGATCGTCAGACGATCGGCAGGATCACGCGAAACGCGGCACCGCCCAGATCTGAGCGGTTGACGGTGATCTCCCCACCGTGCTGGTCGACGATGTTGCGGACGATCGGCAGGCCGAGGCCGGTGCCCTTTCCATCCGGCTTCGTCGTGAAGAATGGCTCGAAGATCTTCTGACGGTCCGCGTCAGGCACACCCGGGCCAGAGTCGGCAACCTCGAGCAGCACCGACGCGGGCCCCTCGACCTGGGCGCGCACGGAGACCTTTCCGCCGTTCTCCACGGCGTGCACCGCGTTCGTGATCAGGTTGATCAACACCTGCTCGAGCTGACCAGTGACGGCCCGCACGACAGGGAGATCGGGATCGACGACGACCTCGAGCTCGATGCCGCCGCGCTCGACCAGGTGCTCGCAGATCGAGACGGACTGCCGAACCACACCTGCGAGATCCACCGATTCGAGATCGCGGCCGCTGGGGCGCGCGTACTGCACGAGATCTCGCGAGAACCGGAGGATCCGCTGGGCGCTGGCGCCGATCCGGCGGAGCTTCTCGACGTCCGCGACTTCGTTGCCCGCCGCCTCGAGCTTGCGCACGAGGTACTCGGCGTAGACGGTGATCGACGTGAGCGGGTTATTGAGCTCGTGCACCACGCCGGCGGCGAGCTCGCCGAGGGTCGCGAGGCGCTCGGCGCGTACGACCTGCTGCTGGAGTGCATCGATCTTGGATTGATCCTGGCCGATCGCCACGACGGCCTCGATCGGTCCGCCCGGCGCGCCGCCGCGGCCGACCGGCGCGATGCTCCACACGGTGCGCACAGGACCGTTGCCGCGCGTCGGGAGCACCACGGTGACCGCGGCGTGGTGCTGACCGACCAACGCGGCCGCGAACGCCGAGGTCAGGTACTGGCGTTGATCTGCGGTGATGAAGTCGCGCACGTCACGCCCGAGGACCTCGTCGCGCGAGTAGCCCGTCAGGTCGAGCATGGCGCGATTGCAGACCGTGATCCGCCACGAACGATCGATCCCGAGGATCAACGCGTTCGCACTCTCGAGGAGCCGCGCCTGGTAGTCGCGGAGGCCGAGCGCGTCGTCCTGCAACCGCACCGTGCGCAAGGCGATCGCGAGGTGGCTCGCGAGCGGCTGGACGATGGGTTCGTCATCGGCGCTGGCGTCGGTCCCGGGGGCGTAGCCGACGTCGAGGACGCCGTAGAGCTCACCGCCGGCGGCGAGCGGGATCGCGAAGCCCGACGCCATGCCGGTGAACGGCGAGTCCCACCGCGGCGCGACGCGCAGGCGCGCGCTCGCGGCGACCGCGCCCTTGAGCTTCGCGCGGGTCAGTGCGTCCTCGCTGATCGTGACGCCCTCACCGACGACCGCCTCGCGCAGCGCACTGCCGCGGATGTACGTGCGCGCCGGATCGCTCGAACGAATCTCGAGCACGCGCACGCACAGCGCACGCTTCGGCAACAGCGTGGCGAGGATCGACAGCGCGCGATCGACGAGCGCCTCCTCGGTGGTAGCGTTCGGAAGCTCGGCGGCGAGCGAGCGCAGTGCGGCGAGCTGCGCGCCTTCGGTCGGAGCTGCCAGCGTCACGAGCCCTCCTTGCGCGCGTCGCGATCGCCGAGATCCCCGAGGTCTGCGAGGGTGGGCTGCAAGCCGGGGTCGGCGGGCGGCGGTTGCACCGCCTGGAACTCGCCGGTCAGGCTGTCGTCGCTCGAGGCGATCGGGATCGCCGGATCGCTGGTGTCGGGCGCGGCCCGATCGAGGTCGAGCATGCGCGCCGTGCCGACGTAGTCGGTGGTCTCGTACTTGGTGATCTTTCCGATCTTCTTGACGATGGCGGCCATGCGCTCCGCCTCGGAGAGGATGACGCCGACAGCGCGCAGGTGCTGCGCTTCCTTCTCGCTCTGTCGCTGGATCAACTGCGCGTATCCCATGATCGACGTCAACGGCTGGTTGAGCTCGTGCGCCGCGGCGCCGGCGAGCTCGGCGACGAGCGCCTGCTTCTCGGAGAGCTGGAGTTTCTGCTGGGCATCGAGGAGGCGTTGCTCCATGCGGATTCGCTCACGGAGGTCCGTAAGGATACCGACCGTCGCGGCTTCGCGCTCGCTCTCGTACACCACGGACGCGGTCATGCTGACGGGGACGATCTCCCCGGACGCGATCCGCACCTCGCGGCGGGTCTGTTCGAGCCGCCCCACGCCGCCGTACGAGGTCGAGCGCAGCATCTTCATGATCTGGTTCGCCCCACCATCTTCGTAGAGATCCCACACCGGGAGCTTGCCGATGACATCGCTCTGGCGGTAGCCGAACAGCCGCTCTGCACCCTGATTGAACAGGATGATCGTACCGCGCATGTCGGCGGCGATGATCGCGTCGACCGTGGAGTCGATCAGCCGCTCGAGGAATTCCTTGGTCGACCGCAGCTCGTGCTCGAGAGCCCGCTCCGCGGTGACGTCGCGGAACGCGAGGATGACAGCGCCGGTACCGGCGAGCACCGTGGAGGTCGAGACGCTGACCCACACGTCCGAGCCCGACGTGGTCGAGAGCTGCAGATCGAACGAGTCGACGTTCGCGCCGGCGAGCACGCGGGACACCGTGTCGCCGATCTGCGCCCGCTGATCGGCGGCCACCAGGTCGACGAGCTCCGAGCCGAGAAGACCGTCGCGCGCGAAGCCCGTGATCCGCTCGGCCGCGCGGTTGACGAACAGGATCCGGCCGGCGTCGTCGAGGACCACCACGCCATCCGCGCCGGCCTCGAAGTGCTCCTTGAGCGAATCGATGCCGCGGAGCCGACGCTCGGCCTCGTAGCGCGCGCGAGAGATGCGGTGTGTCTGGTCGCGCAAGCTCTCGAGCACCGCCCCGTGCCGCAAGTGGGCCGCCGTGATGCTCGCGATCAGCTTGCCGAGCTCGAGCCCCCGTGGTCCGACGTGCCCGGTCCCGGGTTGTCGCTTGCGCAGGAGGATCGCGCCGAGCGCCCTGCCCCGCCACTGCACCGGAAACACGCCGATGCCGCGCACGCGCCTCGACGACAGCATGTCGCTGATCGCGGCCGTCAAGGGGTGGAACAGCACGTCGTCGATCAGGATCGGCGCGAGCGTCCGGATCGCTTCGATGATCTCGGGATACTCGGCGATCGCGAGGGTGAACCGCTGCAGCGGCTCTGCATCTGTCGCGGCGATCACGAACGCGTGGTCCGAGCCATCGATGTGGGCCACCAGCGACGCGCGATCGAACCCGAGTACGCCCGCGGTGATGGTCAGCATCTGCATCAGCGCCTCGGCGTCATCCCCGTTCGCCGTCAGCACCTCGTTGATCTTCGCGAGCGCCTGCGCGCCGGCGACGTCCTTCTTGACGAGCTTCACCAGATTCCGGCAGCGGACGGCGAGCATCGCGGGCGGCAGCGGGTGGCGTGCCACATCCGTCGCGCCCGCCGCCAGCGCCTCGGTCACGGCCGTCGGCGGGATCCCCGCTACCACCGCGAGGATCGGCACCTCGGCGAGCGCCACGAACTCCCGCGCCTCCGCCACCAGGTGCGCCGCATCCGCGCCCGTGACGATGATCAGGCTGGGCAACCCATCCGCCAGCGAGACCGCCGTCGCGGACGTTGCCACGAGACCGCTCGACGCGAGCTGCGCCACGAGCGTTGCCCGCTCCGGCTCGCTGCCGCCGAGCACGACGATGGATGCGGCTTCCACGCGGGGCTCACCGTACCATGCACACCGTCGCGGCGATCGGTCCGGGAGTCGGCCCGGTCACCGCTGGGTGTCATAGGCGGCGAGCGCCGCGGCAAACACCAGCTTCACCGGTACGCCGTGCACCTTCGCCGCCGCGGCGCAGGCCTCGTACTCGGG
>JAYVLW010000879.1:0-9193 GCA_043759315.1 Myxococcales bacterium | reverse complement strand
GTCTGGGCTGCCCTCCAGATGGTGTCAATCGCGAAACTTTCGCGTGTTCATTCGACGCGTTGCAGGTCTCGGGACCAGCTCGTGCCGTCGCCGACCTCCCCGGTTCCATTCGCCCCCCAGCACCACAGGCTGCGATCCGTCTTCAGCGCGCAGCTGTGCTCCCGGCCGAGGACAACGCGATCCCAGTCATTCGCGGTGTCGATCTGAACCGGCGTGGACCGGTTCATCCGGGTGCCGTCGCCAAGCTTGCCCGCGCCGTTCTCGCCCCAGCACCACAACGTGCCATCCACGGCGATCCCACACGCGTGGAGGTTGGCCATCGCGATCGAGCGCCAGGTTCCCGTGATCGCGCGCGGCAGTGGCTCGTCGATCGGCGTCCCTGTTCCGAGCTGACCGTACGGGTTGTGGCCCCAGCACCATGCGACGCTCGCGCTGACCGCGCAGGCCGCGTCGTTCCCCACGGCGAGCGCGTCGATCTGCCGGCTCATGATCTGCCTCGGAGAGTGCTGTTCGGCGGTCATGCCGTCGCCGAGCTCGTGATAGCCGTCGAAGCCCCAGCAGTAGACCGCATCGCTCGATGCAGCGCAGGTGTAGTCGTTGCCCGCGCCGACCAGCGCCCAGGCGACCGGAGGGGTGGTCAGCTGCGTCGGGAGGTTCCGCGGGGTCGTATCGCCCAGGCCAAGCTTACCGAAGGCATTGGCGCCCCAGCACCACAGGCCGCCGGCGCTGACGCTGCACGCGTGCAACCTCATCGTCTGGGGAAAGTGACCATCGTCGATCTGCCTTGGCAGGTAGACATACTCCGAAGCTCCCTGGATCCCGAACTGCCCGTAGTTCGATCCCCAGCACCAGCGCGATCCGCCGCGCTTCACGCAGCTCGCGCCACCTCCCGCCATGATCGCGTCCCACGGTCCCGGCTCGGTGATCTTCGTGGGGATCTGACGCGACTCGAGCGTGCCGTCGCCGATGGCGGTCAAGTAGCTGTTGCCCCAACAGTAGGCGTCGCGCTGGCGATCGAGCGCGCAGGTCATCGCATCTCTCGCCGCGACGTCGAGCCACTCACCCTCCAGCTTCGTCGGTCGGAAGTGCGGCCCCGATCCTCGGCCGAGCTGTCCGGCGCTGTTCCCTCCGACACATGACATCCGGTTCTCGGCGTCGATGAGGCACGAATGCGTGCGACCCAGCGCGACCGATCCGGTCCATGCATCGACCGTGGTGAGGATCGGCACCGGCGTCGACGTGATCTGGCCGACGTCGCTGTTCGGAATCTGACCGTACCGATTGTCGCCCCAGCAATACAGACCTGCGGCCTCGCGACGCCCGCAGTTGTGGTCCGAGCCGGCGACGACATCGATCCAATCGTCGGCCCCACCACCGACCTCGACCCCGAGCGTGCTCGGCGAGGTCGTACCGTCGCCGAGCTCGCCGCTGGAGTTCACTCCCCAGCACCGCATCCGCCGGTCCTTGCTGATCGCACACGTGTGGTACGCACCCGCGGCGACCTTCGTCCACGCGCCGCGTGCGCGATTCGGTGACAGCAGAGGCGTGCTCTGGGGCACATTCGGGTCCGCGAGCACTCCGTACTGCGCGTCGCCCCAGCACCACAGCGAGTCATCGTCGCGGATGCCGCACGTATGCGACTCGCCGAGCGCGACGCTGCGCCAGCGATCGGGCGCGACCGCGGCGACGGGGGTGGGCGCACCATTCGAGATCAGCGTTCCGTTGCCGAGCTGGCCAAGCCGATTGTCGCCCCAGCACCACAGCGTCGTGTCCGCGGCGATGGCGCAGGTGTGATTGCGACTGGTCTCCACCCGCTCCCATGGGCCTCCGGTGATCCGGTTCAACCCCTGATGAACTCCGAAGTCGCCGACACCGAGCTGGCCAAGGCCGTTGTTGCCCCAGCACCACAGACTGCGGTCGTCGGCGATCGCGCACGTTTGCGAGCCCTGCGCAGCGACCTGCCGCCAGGCTCCAGATCCGATCTGGGCGGGCAGCGTCACGTCGAGCGCGCCAAGGCCAACCTGGCCGAGCTCATCGGAGCCCCAGCACCACAGCGTGCCGTCGAGACGGATCCCGCAGCTGTGGCGTTCCCCGACGGACACCGAGCGCCAGGTGCCGGGCGGTTCCGTGGCTTCGTCCGGGCGGTGGAGTCCCCACACCTGATCGCAAGCGCCGATCAACCCTAGCAGTACGAGGCACCGCGCCCACATCCAGGGCCCAGTGTACCCCCGGTTATCCCTCGTCGGCGACGGACGTTGGCCGTACGCGAACGCGAGCGAAGGCGAGCAGCACGAGCCCGACGAGGCCGACCGCGCCACACAGCACCATCACGTCGCTCTGCCCGTAGAGCCCGACCAGGGGCGCGAACACGCCCATCGCGGCGCGGCGCGCCATCGAGTCGACGGAGAGGATCGCCGCGCGACTGCGCGAGTCGGAGATCTCCGCGTTGAGCAGAGGCTTCGTCAGCGGCGAGTACAGCCCGTTCGCGACCGCCTGGATCACCAGCAGCGACAGCATCCATGGCCCGTGCCCCGCACCCGCGAGGCCGAGGAAGCTCACGGCGAGGACCGCGAGCAGGGACCAGAGCAGCGTCTCGTCGCCGAACCGGCGGCGCAACCGATACGTGCGGTACGCGACCGTCGCCGCGACCAGGTAGACGCCGGCGAACAACCCGCCGCTCGCCACCGGGCCAAGCCCACGCTCCTCGAGGTACGGCTGATACAGATAGATGGTCGTGCGGAGGAGCACGAACACGACCGCGGAGTACGCGACCATCCAGCCGAGCCGCGGGTTCTTTGCGACCTCGCCGAGCGCGCCGCGCATCTGCGCGCCCCAGGAGTGCAGCACGACGCGCGCAGGAACCCGGTCGTCGGCGATCGGGCGGTCGTCGTGGAGCATCCAGGCGATCACCGCGGCGATCGCAGCGACACCCGCGGTCACGAGGTAGGGCAGCGCGAGATCGACCTTGGCGAGGAGACCGCCGCCGGCGAACGCCACCGCGCTCCCCATCAGGTGCCACGCGCTCGCGGTGGACTCCCGGCGGGCGTACTCGTGCGAGCGGCCGTGCTCGAGCAGGAAGTCGAACAGGTAGGCGGAGTCCGCGCCGGAGCACAGGGCGATCGAGATCGCGCCGAGGGCCTCGGCGATGGCGAACGTGGCGAACGAGTGTGCCCGGCTCGCGATCAGACACGAGGCGACCATCGTCAGTGCGCCGATCAGCATCGAGCGGCGTCGGCCGATCCGATCGGCGAACACGCCGGTGGGGATCTCGACGAGGATGACCACCGCGCTGAAGATGCCGCCGAGCGCGAGCCGTTCGAAGAACGAGAGGCCGCGCGCCTCCTGGAACAGCATGAAGATCGGGACGTAGAGGTACGACGTCGCGAGCAGACGGAACGCGTAGAACAGGCGCATGCTGCGCTGGATTCGCTGCTCCGTCACGGTCGTTCCGACCATCCCGCGTCGCCGGCCAGCAGCAGGATCGTCTCGGCGACCGTGATCTGATCCATGTCCTTGTGGCTGGCGAGCGCCGTCAGCAGATCGGGCAAGTACGGCGCCGGATCGATGCGCGGATCGAGGCGGCGCAGCGCGCGCGCGGCCTCGACCCGCAGCGATGGCAGCGCGAGCTGCTCGACCAGCACGGGCTTGGCGTTGGCATCGCGGAGCTGCGCGAGCGCCGACGCCGCGAACGAGTTGAACCGCTGGTCCTTCAACATCGCCTCGAGCTCCGGGATCACGTCACTGCGACCGGCGATGCCGAGCGCGATCGTGGCGCGCGCCTTCTCGTCGGGCGTCGCCTTCGGATCCGCGCGCACCTGGTCGAGCGCCTTGATCGCGGCCGGATCGGCGAGGAACGCGAGCTGCTCGGCCGCGCCGAGACGGAGCTGGCTGACCTCGAGATAGCTGGCGAGCACGGGCACCGCGCGGCGGTCGCCGACGAGCGCGAGCTGTCGGCCGGCCTGTGCGCGCACGTCGCGGCGCGCGGATTGGAGCCCAGCCGCGAGGGTATCGAGGCCTTTCTTGTCACCCGCGCGCGCGAGTGCGTACGCGAGATCGAGGCGCGAGACGTCGCTCGTCTCCTTCGCGAGCGCGGCGGTCAGGTACGCGAGCGCCTGGGCGTCTCCGGTCCGTGCGAGCGCCGCGGCGGCGACGCGCTGCACGCGGGGAGACTCGGAGGCGAGGTTGCGCACGAGGACCGCGCGCGCCTGGGTCACCGCATCTCCGGCGGGGACCGGCGGCGGTGCCGCATCGGCGGGTGGTGGTGGCGACGGCGCGATCGGCTTCGCGAGCTCCGGCTCGACCTCGTCCTTCGGACTCAGCAAGAAGCGGTACGCGAGGAACGCGCCACCACCGCCGAGCACGGCGATCAGCAAGATCACGAGCGTCGTCCGCATCCGTGAGGCCGCGATCGGCAACGGCGTGCCCGCGCGCTTGGGCCTCGGCTCATCGGCCTCGTCGGTGTCGCCGTCGTCGCCTTCGTCGCCGTCACCGGACGCCCACGAATCGAGGGAGCCGTCGGCGACCGGCGGTGGTGCGATGGCCTGCACGGGCTTCGCCTTCGAGACCGCCAGGACCGGGGCCGATGCGGGCTCGCGGATGATCTCGATCACCGGGCCGCTGTCGAGCATCGCGGTTCCCGCTGCGACCACGCCGGTCGCAGGCGTGCGCCGCGAGACCGGGACCTGCGTCGGCCTGGTCTCGGCGGCCGAGCGACATGCCTCGGTGTCGTACGCGACCACCTTGCCATCGCGCACGTTGACGAACCGCGAGCGGATCGCGTCGACGGGCTTGCCGCAGATCGGACACGGCTGGCTCATGGCAGGCCGAGGACGGCGTCCTCTCCGAACTCCGCGATCTGCGCATTGATGTAGCGCATCAGATTGTCGCGCCGCACGATGATCGCGTGGATCTCCGTCGGATTCAGGAGAGCTCCGAGGCCGTGGTCATCCGTGATCCGTAGTGCTTCGACGATCGAGTCCTCGGTCAGGGCGCGGATCCGCGCGACCAGCCGTCGCGGGAACACCGAGATCCGGCGCAGCGCGCCGAGGTTCTGCTCGTGACCGAGCGTGAAGATCGAGAACGCGAGCGTGTTGTCCATGAAGTACAGCGTCTTGCCATCGGGAGACATCTCGGTGTTCGAGCCCGTCCACCGGTCCGGGTTGTCGATCAGGATGTCGAACAGGATGAGCGCCGCGACCTGCTCGGTCATCGCGCGCGATTCGTCGGGGATCTTGGCGCCCACCTGCAGATACGCCGTCCACAGCTCCCGGCCCTCGCGCTCGTCGATCCGGTACGGCCCGATCTTCGCGAGCTTGATCTCCGGCACCCACCACGACAGCTCGCCGCGCAGCACGCCATCGTGCGCGATGCCTTCGTCCTCGAGACGCCCCGCGATGTACGTGCGGTAGTTCGGCTCCGCCGCATCGATCAGCTCTTGCACCCGGATCGAGGTCGCCTTCGCGGGTGGGACGCGGCCGATGGCCAGCAGCCGATCGAGCCTGTAGGCGGCGATCTCTCGCCGAGGATCCGACTGCGGATGGGTCTGCTCCGGTTTGAAGGCCGCGCGCGCACCGTTCGCGAACTCGACGCGCAGCGACAGCGACGTGCCCCCGTGGTTCAACTTGATCCGCGTGACGCTGGTGGTGCCGAGCGGCGCGAGCAGCTCGTCATCCGGCGCTCCGAACACGTTGTTCGGGGGGCGCGGCGCGACATCGAGATAGCCGCGCGGCAACCGCTCGGGCGTGCGCACGCTCGTGGCGGATGTCGCCGCGACCGCCTCGCCGCCCGAGAGGTACGTGCCCGCGAGCCTCGTCGCCTGTCCGACCCCGATCCACAGGCCAGAGATCGCCCCCGCCGCGACGGCGAGCTCGAGCGCGATGCAGGTCCCGAGTCGCACGCCCGAAATTTAACACGCCGTGGTTTTTCCTCGCAAAATCGCGCACCGACTCGTCCTCGGGCCCGATTTCAAGCTCTTACTCGGGCGCGCGGTCCTCGACGACGTACGCGGCCTTGCGGTGACGAGCCGTGGGGATGTGCTTTTCCCAGCACACCACCGAGCAAAAGCGCAGCTTGAGCCGCCCGGTGTTGCACGAGGCCACCGTGCAGCGCACCGCCGAGGTGCCCGGCGGGATCAACTTGCGGCACGTGGCGCAGACCAGGCTGGCCATGCACCTCTCGTAGCACGAGCGCGCAGACCTGAACACGCACGATGACTTCGATAAGCACTTACCGCTGGATCTGCTGCGCGAGGATCTTGGTCACCTCGAGCTCCACGCTCGCGCCCCCACCCCGGTGGACCAACCGCACGACTCCCGCGCGATCGATCACCACGCTATGCGGGATCGTGGTCACGCCGTAGCGCTCCGAGGTGTGCCCGTCGTCCGCCACCAGCGTCAGCCGGTACCCGGCTCGGTCGAACAGCGCTCGCGCGGAGGCGGCGTCATCGAGATTGACCGCGATCACGGTGAGGTCGTTCGGGTAGCGCGCGGCGAGCGCGTCGAGCGCCGGCATCGAGCGCAGACACGGGCCGCACCAGGTGGCCCAGAAGTCGACGATCGTGACCTTGCCGCGGGTGGCATCGAGGGAGAGCCGCGCGCCGAGCACGCCCTCGGGCCCGATCACGGGAAGCGCGAACGTCGGCGCTTGCTGGCCCTGGGTCATCGGCCGCACGAGCTCGAGGTTGTGCGCGATCCACACGCCCTGGGCGACGGTGCCGGCGAGAGCGACGGCCACCACACCCCAGCCGGCGCGGCGCGCGATCGCGATGGTGGGCACGGCCGGCAGCGGCCCGGATCGGAGCGCTCCGAGCGCTCCGATCGCACCCGCCCAGACGTACGACGCCCCCGCCAGCGCGATGCCGGCGGAGCGCGGTACATCGACGTCCGCGATCCGGACGAACACCGTAGCCGCGAGATCGACGAACACGAGGGGGAGCGCGGCGACGCACGCGAGATCGAACGCGCGCCCGAGGCTGCGCTTGGCACCACCGGCGGCGAACAACACGATCGTCGCGACCACGAGGAACCCGAGGTCGATGGTCAGCGAGCGGGTCAGGACGTGCATCACGCCGCGGAGGCCGAGGCCCGGTGACACCGCGATGCCGAGCCACCCTGCCGCGAACAAACCGCGCAGCTGGGTCGCGAGCAGGAGCAGGCCGATCAGGGTGATCAGATCCGATCCGGAGCGGCCGGCGTGCGCGCGTTCGGAGGCAACGGCGAGGGCCGCGCGCGGGCGGAGGACCGCGAGGCCGAGCCGGCCGACGAAGCTCACTTCTTCTTGTCGCCGCCGCCGCGCCGCTGGGTCATCAGCTGGCGCGCCTGGGCGACGACCGCCGACGACACGCCGCGGCTCTTCGAGATGCTCACCAGGTCCTTCTCGCGCAGGAATGGCAGCAGCTTCGTCGATTCGGAGATCGGGGTCTTCGGGTTGCGACACAGCGAGACCTTGACTGCATACATCTTGGTCCACTCTCGGCGGCTTGCAATGTAGCGAATCACCTCTTCGGCCAGCGCCTGGTTGCGCGCATAGACGGCCGCCTCCATGTCGCTGAGGCCCGGAGACTTGATCGCCGCGATGGAGACGATCTTGACGGGATCCCGGATCGCCAGCGATCGCGCGTACGCATCGCCGAGGGTTGCAACGCGGATCTTGGCGGGGATCGAGAGCCGGGAGAACGGGATCTTCTTCTCGTCGGCGAGCTTCTTCGCGTGGTCGAGCCGGCGCTGCTCTTCCTCGTCGGTCAGGTCCTTCTCGGTATCGCCCTGCGTCAGCACGGCCTCGTCGTTGCCTGTCAGCGCGCTCGCGACATCGTGGAACAGGTCGTCCTCGTTCGCCGAGGAGACGCCGCCGGTGAGCGCCCGCGCGACCTCGTCCCAGCACGCGAGGCCGGGCACGCGGACGTTGTTGCGCACGGCGAGCTCGACGACGCGATCGATCGTCGACATGCGCGCCTTGCGGTTCATGTACATCGCCGCGATGATCTCGGGATACCGCAGCAAGCGCTGCTCGTTCTGCGCGACCTGGTCGACACCGCGTGCGTCGCCCTTCGCGGCGAGCATGGCGAGCGTGCCATCGGCGACCGACGGGTTGAGCGCGATCGCATCGAACACGGTCGGCTTGTCGGCGCAGCGCTCGCCGAAGAAGTGGAGGATCCGAGGATCTAGGCTCGCGTCCGCGAGCGTCCCCGCGAGCAGCTTCTCGGGCAGGCCCGAGGCGGTCGCGCGCGACGAGCCAGCGATCATCGCATCGGCGTCGAGGTGGAGCTGGTACAGCACCGCGACCTGATCGGCCGGCGGCAGGGGCATCATCCCCTTCGATGCCATCATGCGGCCCGGTCCCGGACCCAGCGCGCGTTGCGCGGCGACCGAGAGCTTGCTGGGATCGAGAGGAGTGAGGTCCATGGGCGGGGCTCAGCCGTGATCAGGCATTCCGGTGAAACAGGATCTTGAGACCCTTGAGCGTCAGGAGATCGTCGGTGGCCTCGATGGTCCTGGTCTCGGTGGCGATCAACGCGGCGAGGCCGCCGGTGGCGATGCAACGGGCCGGCCAATCGACCTCCGCGCGGATGCGATCCACCAGCGCATCGACCATGCCGGCATAACCGTAGACGAGGCCCGCTTGCATCGACGCCACCGTGTTACGCGCCACCACCTTGCCCGGGCGGGCCAGCTCGACGCGCGGCAGCTTCGCCGCGTGCTCGTACAGCGCCTCGGCGCTGATCTGGATGCCCGGGGCGATCACGCCGCCGAGGTACTCGCCCTTCGGATTGACGACGTCCCACGTGGTGGCGGTGCCGAAGTCGACGACGATGCAGCCACTCTTCAGATCCTCGAAGGCGGCGACCGCATTGACGATGCGATCTGCGCCGACCTCGCGGGGATTCTCGTAGAGGATCGGCATGCCGGTCTTGATGCCTGGCCCGACGAGCAGCGCCGGCCCGCCGCAGTAGTGCTTGAAGAACCGCTGCAGGCCGAACACCGCGGGCGGGACCACCGACGAGATGATCCCCGCGTCGATCGACTTCCAGGGGAAGCCCTCCATGTCGAGCAGCGTCTTCAGCAGGACCGCGTACTCGTCGGAGGTGCGCTCGGCGACCGTCTGGATCCGCCAGCTCGCCGCGAGCACGTCGTCCCGGAACACCCCGAGCACCGTGTTGGTGTTGCCGACATCGACGGCGAGCAGGACAGTCATCCGG
>JAYVLW010000878.1:0-3998 GCA_043759315.1 Myxococcales bacterium | reverse complement strand
GTGACGCGGATGTACGCGGCGGATGGCACGCTGCTCGGTGAGTTCGCGAAGGAGTGGCGCGAGCTGGTGCCGTTCGAGCGGATGCCGCAACGGCTCGTCGATGCGTTCCTCGCGGTCGAGGACCACGACTTCTTCGCGCACCGCGGTCTGTACTTCAAGGGCATCGCCCGCGCGGTGTGGGCGAACATCACGGCGCGCGACTTCGCGCAGGGCGGCTCGACGATCACGCAGCAGGTCGCGAAGCAATTCCTCGGCAGCGAGAAGAGCCTGTCACGCAAGGGCAAGGAAGCGATCATCGCGCGCCGCCTCGAGGCGCAGTACTCGAAGCAGGCGATCCTCTCGGTGTATCTCAACCACATCTACCTCGGCGCTGGCGCGTGGGGCGTGGGCGCCGCGGCGCACCGCTACTTCCAGAAGGACCTCGACAAGCTGACGCTCGCCGAGGCGGCGCTGATCGCCGGCCTCGCGAAGGCACCGACCCTGTACTCGCCGATCCACCGCCAGAAGCTCGCGATCGAGCGTCGCAACATCGTCCTCGACAAGATGGCCGGCTACGGGCTCGCTACCGCCGAGGAGGTCGCCGCGGCGAAGGCCGAGCCGATCACCCTGAACCTCTATCGCGACGTGTTCCCAGACCGCATGCCGTACTACGCGGAGCACGTGCGCCGGTACCTCACCGAGGCCTACGGCAACGATGGTCTGTTCGCGAACGGGATGACGGTGGAGACTGCGGCCGAGCCCACATGGGAAGCAGGCGCGTACGAGAACACCGATTTCGGCGCGCGCCACCAGGACAAGCGCCAGGGCTGGCGCGGCCCGGAGTGGCGGATCGATGGAGCCGCGCGCGAGATGTTCCTCGGACGGCAGAGGAAGCTGTACGGAGCGGGGCCGCTGGTCCCGGGAAGACGCTACCTCGCCCTCGTCGACACGGTGAAGAGCGAGGAGGCCACCGTCCTCGTCGGTGATCGCAAGCTGTCGCTGCCGCTGCGCAACATGCGATGGGCCTCGAAGTGGCAGGCGGGCAACGCCGAGAACGACGTCCAGATCGACAGCGTGGGCCAGGCCCTCAAGCCCGGCTACGTCGTGTGGGTGACGCGCGAGGTCCGCTCGCTCGGCCGTTACCGCGACTGGAACCTGCCCGACACGAAGAACCCATCGTGGATCCCCAGCGACGATCAGCACGAGTGGGACGCGAAGCACGAGGACGTGGTGCGCCTCGAGCAAGTGCCGCATCCACAGGCGACGATCTTCACGGCCGACCACCACAACGGCTACGTGGTCGCGATGGTCGGCGGCTACGATTACGATCGCTCGGTGTTCAACCGCGCCGTGCAGGCGTGCCGCCAGCCGGGCTCCACGTACAAGCCGATCTACTACTCGCTCGGCCTCGACCAGGGCTACGGCTTCGACACGGTGCTCAACGATGTGCCGACGAAGATCATCGACCCGGACACCGGCGAGGAGTGGACCCCTCAGAACCTCGGCGAGACGATGGATGGTGACGTGACGCTCGAGTACGCGCTCGTGTTCTCGAAGAACATCCCCTCGGTCGATCTGTTCCAGCGCCTGGGCGCGAAGAACGTCGAGGACTGGGCGCGCCGCCTCGGCTTCTCGACGAAGATCTTCGCGGACGACGCGCTCGCGCTCGGCGCCTCGTGCTCGAAGCTCGACGAGATGACGCGCGCGTTCACGGTGTTCGCGCGTAACGGGGCGTGGTGGCCGCGGCCGAAGGGCAAGGAGAAGGACTGGATCTACGTGCGCCGCATCCTCGATCGGGATGGCAACACGGTCGAGGACAACACCCTGCCCGATGACCCGCACCTCGGCGCGGGAGACCGCTTCGATCGGTTCGCCGCGCTCGGTGGCACCGCAGCGCCGCAGGCGATCTCGCCGCGCACCGGATATCTGATCTCCAAGCTCCTCGCGCACGAGGTGATCTACGGCTTCGCGAACGTCCTGCGCGCCACGCAGATCAAGGCCGCGGGCAAGACCGGCACGTCGAGCAGCACGCACGACACGCTGTTCATCGCGTACACGTCGAAGTTCACCACGCTGGTGTGGATGGGTGACGACAAGAAGGAGCGCGCGCTCGGCAAGAGCGACGCCGCGTACATGACGGTCGTGCCGCTGTGGGCGCGCTACATGTACGAGGCGGCGAGGAACTTCCCGAACCCCGACATCCCGTGGGTGCTGCCCGCCGGCGTCAAGGCGAGCGATCGCGGTGACCACTCGAAGGGCACGCACGGGCCGCAGATGGATCTGATCTTCCGGCCGCCGAAGAAGGACAAGTCGGCCGATGACGACAAGCCGCCGGTCTGACTACGGAGCGACGACACGGCCGCAGGCGAGCTCCTTGCTCCCCGCGCTCTTGCTGACCACGAAGATCGCGCCCATCAGGGACAGCGGACCATCGAGATGGATCGCCTTCGATGCGTCCTCGATCGAAGCGGCGCCATCGGCGGTGGTCTTGAACACGACGGCGTAGACGAGCGTCTTCGAGCGGCGCGAATCGTCGTCGGCCTTGTACGCAGCGCACTGGTCGCGCTTGGCGAGCGTGTACGACGTGTTCCTGGCGAGGCCGGTGAGCGTGCCGAACACACGCGTGTCGTCGTCGGTCTGGACGATCGCCAGCTCACCCTTGACCGCGCTGCCCTTCGCGGGCGCGAGGACGAGCCTCGCGCGCGGTGGGGGGGCCGCCTCCTCGGGAGGCGGCACCGTCGGACGGTCGGGTGCGGGCGCGGCGACCGCGGGGCGCGGTGAGGAGACGGGCATCGGGCGCTGGGTGGGTGCGGTCGTCGCGACCGGGCCCTCGACGACCTCGGGCAGCGTCCCGGGTCCCTGTGGATCGTTGCGCGGGCTGCACGCGACGAGCGCGCATGCGAGCACGGCGAGCTTCACGTGGCCTCGAGATGGGTGACGAGCCCACTGGTGACGACCGCGCGGCCGGCGTGCCGCTGCTCGATCTCCGAGAGGCCGGCGCACAGCGCGCGGCGCGACGCCTCCTCGGCGTGGCCGCGATCGACGAGAACGATCGCGCCACCATCCCGCACGACCCGCGTCCAGTCGCGCAGCGTGGGTTCCCAGGTGCTGTCGGTCGCCACGTCGACGCCGATCACCGCGGCGATCGATCGAGCGTCGAGCGTGCTGGTGTCGTCGAGAGTGGCGCCGAGCTTCTTCGCCGCTCGCGGCGACAGGCCGACCGCGATCACCTCGTGCTTCGCCTTCAGCGCCGCCGCGAGCTTCGCGTTGCCGACGACGACCAGCGTACCGGTGGCATTCGCGGAGACGAGCGCCTCGGAGATCGCGGTGACCGCGGGTGTGACGAACAGTCCATCGAGCACGCCCGCACGCTAACACGCGCCGCGAGCTCCTCCCCGTGCATGTTACCGTCGCTCGTGCGATCCAGTCTCTGCCTGGTCATGTTCGCTGTCCTTGTTGTGGCGTGCGGCAAGAAGCCGGATGCACCGCCGCCCGGCGTGGCGTCCGGATCCGCGACCGTGACGCCGCCGGCCACCGCCGTAGCGCCCGCACCGGCGTCGGGAAGCAGTTCGGTGGGCAGTGGGTCGGCGACCGTTGCCGCGGTCGCCAAGACATGCGCGGACGGCGACGCGGCCGCCTGCGTCGCCGAGGCGAACAGGGTCGCGCCGCAGGGCGGCTATCGCGCCACCTTGTCGAAGGCCGACGCCGACGCCAAGGAACAAGCCACGACCAAGCTCGCGTCGCGTGCCTGCGAGCTCGGCAATGGCGAGGGCTGCGCACTCGTCGCGCGCTACGGTGGCTTCTCCGGCAGCGACAGCATGCTCGCGAAGGCGTGCGAGCTCGGCTACGTCGCATCGTGCGGCTCGGTCGGGCGCGGACTCGCCGACGGTGGCAAGAAGGCGGACCGCGCGCGCGCGGCCGAGCTGCTCGAGAAAGCGTGCGATGCCGACGTCATGGATTGGATGTCGCTGACCGCGCACCACGGCGGCTTCTGTCGCCAGCTCCAGCGGTTCTACACG
>JAYVLW010000877.1:0-4126 GCA_043759315.1 Myxococcales bacterium | reverse complement strand
GCGAGCGCGAGCGCATGGCGTGCCGTGCCCTGGATCGCATAGCCGACGAGCGTGGCCTGGTGCGCGACGGCCGTGCCCTCGGCAGCGTCCTCGACCGCGGCGGCGAAGGCACCGTGGCGCAGCTTGGCGCCCGCGCGCGCGATCAGCGCGTTCGCCTCGAGGTAGCGCGCACCGAGGCGACGGGCCTCGCCCAGGGCTTCGTCGAGTAACAGCATGCCGTTGGTGCCGCCGCGACGGAGATCGCAGATGCCGCTGTAGATCAGGCAGTCGGTCCGGCTCCACCGCGATTGGGTGCGCGAGAGGATCTCGAGCGCCTCCGCGAACGTCGCCGCGGCACGATCGTAGAGGCCGACCTCGAGCTGGATGATCCCCGCGACGGAGAGGCCATCGCCTTCCCGTCCGCGGTCCCCGTAGCGCCGGCACAGCTCGAGCGAGCGCTTCGCGGAGCTCATCGCCGTGGTGAAGTTGCCGAGGCACATCTCGATGACCGCGACGTGGTTCGTGACGATGCGCTCGAGCCAAGGATCGCCGGTCCTATCGATCAACTGCATGACCGGCTTGTAGGCGTCACGCGCGGCCGGGTAGTGGGCCCGCATCAGGTGGATCCGACCACGGCCGATCATGGCCGCCATCTCGTCGGCGAGCGAGCCGATCCGGTGAAACAGCTCGCGCGCGTGGGAGACGACGACGAGCGCCTCGTCGTAGCGGCCGAGGCGCTCGAGGATCTCGCTGCGGATCCGCAGGCCCTCACCGCGGAGACGGTCATCGCCGGCGGCGATCGCGTGATCCTCCGCGACCATCGTGGCGATGCTCGCGTTCGCGTAGTCGCCCCACCGGAGCATGCGCTGCGCTCGGCGGAGCGCCACGTCGGCGAGGCGCGCTGGATCGCCCTCACACAGCCGCTGCAGATCATCGAGATCGTTTGGATCGGACTCCAGATCTCCCTGCAGGCGGTGCGCTTCCTCGCGTCCCGCCAGCGCCTCGCGCCGGCGCGCGCGAGACGTGGGCGTCGGAGGCGCGATGCCGAGCTCTCGCTCGAGCGTCAACGTGCGTGTGAAGCAGCCGATCGCGGCGTCCGCATCGGAAGCGGTGAGCGCGAGGCGACCGGCGCGCAACCAGAACGCCGCGGCGCCCGCGGGCTCGCCGCCGCGCTCGAGGTGCTCGGCGATCGCGGCGGGCGGCTCCTCGCGCCCGGCGAAGAACCGCGACGCCAGCAACCGCCCGACCTGTGCGTGGGCATCGCGCTGCTCGCGCGCGGAGAGCGACTCGTACACGACCTCGCGCACGAGGTCGCGCGCGAAGTGGAGGTCGCCCTCCGTCGAGCTGCCCGCGCTGGATGGCTTGACCAGGAACCCCGCGGCGACCAGCTCATCGAGCTCCGCCCGGAGCGCTTCCTCGTCCAGCAGCTCCTGGAGGATGCGCATGCGGATCGTCCCGCCGAGCACCGCGGAGAAGCGCAGCACCGTCTTCGCCTTCACGCTCAAACGATCGATGCGGGCGGCGATCACGTCGCGCGCGGACGCGGGCACCTCGCCGCCGGCCTCCCGTACGGCCTGCGCCAGCTCCTCGATATCGAGCGGATTGCCACCGCCGCGCGCGAGCACCGCGGCGATGTTGAGCGCCGAGGCCGCAGGACCGAGGCGATCCGTGACGAGGCTTCGCAGCTCCGCGCCGACCAGGTCGCCGATGGTCAGCACGACGTCGACCGCCGGCGCAGCTGGCCCTTCGGGCCGTGCGGTCAGCACGAGCAACTCGGGCCCCGCCGCCTGCACGGCCAGCGTATGGCGGAGCACCTCGAGGCTCGCGCCGTCGGCGAGGTGAATGTCCTCGATCACGGTGAGCTGCGGCTGCGCACGATCTGCCATCACGGCCCGGAACGCCGCGAGCCCCGCCGAGAGGCGCGGGCGAAGATCCGCGACCTCGGGCGCACCGACGCTGACACCATCGCGGAGCTCCATCGCACGATCGACATCGATGCCGACCTCGCGCGCACGCTCGATCGGTGCGCCGGACTTCATCATCACGTGCTGTAACCGCTGCACGAGCTGCTGACGCGCCGCACGACCGCGCGCGGAAGGGAGCTGCAGCGCCGCCTGGTAGAGATCGATCACGAGCGCGAACGGGGCGAGGTGGTGTGCGGGGCTGGCGCTGGTCTGCACCACGCGCGTCGGCGTCCCCGTCGCCACGCGCCGCGCGATCATCTCCTGCACGAGCCGGGTCTTGCCCACACCCGCCGCGCCGCTGATCAACACGACGAGCCGGCGGTCCGCGGCGATCGCTCGCTGGTACCAGATCTCGAGCTCGATCAGCTGCTGCGTGCGTCCGACAAACTTGCCGTGGCGCACCTGCCGCTCTCGATCCCGCTCGTCAAAGCCGCGCAGCCCGACGACCTCGATCGCCTTGCTGCGCCGGGCGACCTGGCGCGTCGCCGGCACTTCACGCAGCGCATAGAGCCCGCTCGTCAGCCGGCCCGTCGTGCCGACGAACAATGGTCGATCCGGGGCGGCCTCGCGCGCGAGGGCCAGCGCCTCCTCGGAGGCTTCGGGCGGGACCCGTGCGGTGCCGTCATGCGACCCGGTGGAGACACCCGTGCGCGCACCGACCTGGAGCACGATCTCCATGGTCGCTGGCCCTCCGGCGAGGTTGATCATCCCGGTGCCTTCGGAGGCGTCCTTCGCCATGGCAGCCGCATCCATCGCCCAGCCCATCGCGATCGCGACGTCATCCTCACCGGCGACCTCGAGTCCGAACGCGACCATCAGCAGGTCATTCTCCTGCGCGATCACCACACCGCCGCGCTGGTACGCGAGCTCGCCAAGGCTCCGGGTCACCGGACGCAACACCTCCGGCGACGCACCCGACAGGATGCCTGCGACCACCACGGCTCGCCGCCGCTCCGCGAGGACTCCGGCGGCGATCGATCCGAGATCGTCGTCGATCGGCTCGTCGATCAGCCCGTCCTGTTGCCGCGCGGGATCGTCCCCGTCGACTTCGAGACTGTCGTAGCTCGTATCCTCCGGGGTGCCGGCCAAGGGATAGCTGTGGTGCGTGACGTCATCGTCGAACCGCAGCGACGACGGCGCCACCCCCGGCAGCAGTTGCAGCGCCTCGTACGACGGCCGCGAGAACGGCTCGGTGGGCACGGTGCCCTCGCGGTTGTGAAAGCTCGCGAACGCGGTGTCATCGGGGAGCACATCCGCGAGACGCCCGACGCCAGCGACCGTCCCCTCGTGGCCCCAGCGCGCGGACGTCGCGGTCTGATCGAGGTAACGATGACCGGTGGCGCTGACGGTGGGCTCCGGGCGTGGCGGCGCGGCCACCGCGGTGGTCGTCGGTTCGTAGCGCGAGACCGCCGTGGTGCTCCGCTCCTTGCCCTCGAACCGCTGCACGCCCGTCGACGTCGCGTCGAACTGCGGATCCTGGAACCCGGGCGTTCCCTCGCCGAGATCCCCGCCGGGGGATGGCACGTTCGCGAGCGACGCGGTGATCGAACGCACCGAGGGACGCGGCGGGGGAGGCGTATCGACGGGCTTCGGCACGCTGATCGAGGTGACCTCCGGTTGCCACGCGAGCGCCTGCTTGCTCTCCCGGGCCTCGAGATCGGCGAGCCACGCGGCGAGCGCACGTGCACCGGCCGCCATCGCCGTGCGCGTACACGCCTGCGCGAGGTCCGCCGAGGTGCCGCGATCACCGGGCTCGCGGCTGAGGGCGACCGCGACCGCATCGACGATCTCCTTGGGCACCTTGTCGTTCAGGCGATCGATCCGCGGCGGGTGCGTGGTCCGTACCGCTTCGAGGATCGCCTTGATGTTCGGCCCGCGATACAGGGGCAGCCCGGTGAACAGCTCCCACGCGATGATGCCGAGCGCGAACACGTCGGCCGCGGCGGTCGGCGGCTCGCCGAGCGTTTGCTCGGGCGCCATGTAGCGCGGTTTGCCACGCAGGCGCCGCCGCTCGAGCGCCGACGCGAACGTGGCGCGCGCGATGCCGAAGTCGAGGATCTTCACGTAGCCATCGGTCGACAGCATGATGTTCGACGGCGAGACATCGCAGTGGACGATGCCGAGCGTGCCGCCGTAGCCGTCCGTCTTGCGATGCGCGTAGTCGAGGCCCGCCGCGGCCTCGG
>JAYVLW010000876.1:0-5058 GCA_043759315.1 Myxococcales bacterium | reverse complement strand
AACCGCCGGCGCCCATCACCGTCATGTTCGACGCTGGATCGACCTGGTTCAGTGTGTCGCCATGGCAGTAGCTGTTCGTGCACGTCGCCGATGCGCGATCCCAGACCACCGAGGTTCCGAGCCCGGACATGGTGAGCTCGGCAGGGGACGGATCCGTGGTTCGTGCGCCGTCGGCGCCGAGCACGAACATGTGGCCGAGATCTCCGACCTGCGTGGGGACCGAGTGGCAGGTCTCGCAGGCGAACCGCTGATGCCACTTCGACGCGCTGAGGTGCGCTTCGTGCGCGCCCACGCCGAGAGACGAGAGATCGGTGCGGCCGGCCGTATCGCGCGGAGGCGCGATGCTGTTTCCGGTGCCGTGGCACGCGCCCGAGCAACCATCGGACGGTCCGCCGGGAGTGGTGCCCGCATCGATCACCTCGTGGCTTCCGAGATCGCAGGCGGCCAGGCCGCCCACGAGCAGCAGAAGCAGAACGAAATGGGCGCGGCGCATCGTGAATCGAGAAGCAAGCCTGGAACCAGCTGCTGCCGCGCGCGTCCGCCAATGATTCCAGCGTGATCTGGACAGCAGCGCCCGAGACCCTGTACCCGCCTGGTACTCGTCCGGCAAGACTCTGCGCGATCCGGTCACCGGAACCTCCACTGCACTCGCACGAAGCCCGACACCGAGTACACGGGTGGCCAGCTGGTGACACCGGCCACGTTGGTCGAGGTCGTGGCGCGGTAGCCACCGTGGAGGTCACCGAGTAGCAGCCACTCTCGCGATAGTCGCCACGTCGCGAGCACGCCCGCCTGGGCCAGCTCCGTGCGCGTCGCGCCGTAACACGCGAGCGGATCGAGCGACGTGGTGCAGCCGCCCGCGCGCCCCGAGCTGCGAAACCGACCGACCATGGCATCGATCTCGAGCTGCCCGCGCTCGCGCGCGAACGTCCGGGCCGCGCCGAGGCGCGCCGTGGTTCCACGCGCGGCGTTCGGCGTGCTATCGCCGATCGGCTGGGTCACGCTGCCGAGTAGCGACAGCCGGAGATCGCCGATGGATCGACGATCGACGATCGCGAATGAACCATCGGCGGAGCGCGCCTCGGGAAACGCCACCGCGCCGGAGCCATCCGCGAGCGCGACGCTGACCTCCGGTCTGCGGTGCACACCGCCGGCCACCGTCACCTCGAAGCGCCGTTGCGCGAGTGCGAGGCTGGCGCTCGCGCGCGCGGCGTCCTGCGAGACCCGGATCACGGCGATGTCGTTCTGGACCACGCCGATCGCGGTGGGGTCTGGATCCTCGAGGAGGTTGCGCGTCGCGATCTGCAGCGCATCGGTGCTCGTGTGATTGACCGAAGCGCCGAGCTGGATCGCCGCGCTTGGATGCAGCGTGACACCCACGCTGCCGTTGGTCAGCGACGTGCGCGTCTGCCCCGCGATGTCGAGGAGCGCGAAGTGATAGACCTCGGCGACGGTTCCCGCGCGCAGGTAGCCACTCGCCGTGGCAAACACGCGCGAGGTTTCCTGGCTCGTCGCCATCGGGACGGCCTGCGGCACGTACACCGCGGCCGCGCCGAGATCTCCGTGATAGGACGCGGTCTCGATCCCGACGGCGAAGCCGCCCACGGCGGGGATCAGGCGCGCTCCGTCGGTTCCGTCCTCCATGCGGATCACCGGGTAGTCCGTGTCCAGCGACCGCGATCCGAGCCCCGGGAACGCGCCCGCGAACAGGGTTCCTGAGACCGCCGGCGTGATCTGCTCCCGGAACGCGAGCCCATCGATCTTCGACCCACCAACGCCATCGATGAACTGGCGTCCCAGGACGAGCGATCGCCGCGGGCCACCGATCCGATACGCGAGCGAGCGAACCTCGTACTCGCCGCCCCCGCTCGCTCCGGACTGGAACCGCTGGCTGGTGGTCTGCCGCACGCGGGCGTCGGCGACCAGCCCTCCCCCCGAGAGCTCGACGCGCAGATCGCCGAAGTACCGCTTCACCGGGCTCGCGTTCTCGAGCGGGGCCTCGGCGATCGGCGGAGCATCGTCGCCGACCTCGCGATACAGGAAGCTCGATAGCGTCAGGCGCAGATCGAGACTGGTCGGTGTGGGGGCCGTGCGTTCGACGGACGGCGCGTCGTCGGCATGTGCCGTGGCCGCGACGAGCACCACCGCGGCCACGAGACCACGCGTCACCGGCATATCGTCTCCTGCCCGAGCTTGGTCCGCGGGATCCAGGCCGAGGGGTTGTGGCAACCGCCGCAGTCGATGAGCGTCCGGTGATCGGGCTCGCGGACGCGCAGCGCGTCGTTGCGATGACAGCTCACGCACAGCGGCGAGACCGCGCCGTAGTTGCCGTTCTTGTGGCAATCCGCGCACGGCAACGTGTTGTGGAGGCCCATCAGCGCACACCCGGTGGACACGTGATCGAAGCGCGCGGGGCTGAACGAGCGCTGGGTGTGGCACTCACCGCAGCGCGGCGACAGCGCGTTCTTGTGGATGTCGTCCTTGCGGTGACACGAGATGCACAGGTTCCCCGACCCGCGGAGCTTCTCCCCGTTTGGATGGCACCGGGCGCAATCGAGCTGATCGTGCGCGCCACTCAGCGAGAAGTCTCCGACGTCGTGCTGCGCCTTGATGTCGGTGAACGACTTCGTCGAGTGACAGCGCTCGCATGCCGTGCCATAGCGCCCCTTGTGGATCGCCGGCTCGGCGTGACAGCCGAAGCAGTCCTTGCGCACCGGCTTGAACGTCACGGATTTGTGGCAGGACGCGCAGACGAGCGGCGTGTGCTTGCCATCGATCTTGAACGCCGCGTCCCGGTTGTGCTGGAACCGCAGCTTGCCGTCCTCGATGTGGCACTTCTCGCACTGGTTGCCGAGCTTGCCTTGATGGACGTCGTCCTGCTGATGGCACCCCACCGAGGCGCAGGTCGTCGGCGTCGTGTGGAAGTCGCGGACGGGATGGCACGAGGTACACGCCTTGGCCGCAGCGTGCTTCCCCTTGAGCGGCCACTTCGTGTCCGCCGTGTGATCGAAGCGCACCGCGGGCCACTGGCCCGGCTCGTGGCACCGCGAGCACTCCTGGCCGAGCGTGCCCTTGTGGAGCGTGTCGTCATGGCACGCCCCGCCGCACTCACTCTGGAGCCCCTTGAACACGTCGTTGACGTGGCACAGCTCGCACTTGATGTTTGCGTGCCCGTTGCGCAGCGGGAACTTGGACGTGTCCCCATGAACCTTCTCGAGGATCCCGTCGACGGCGTCCGGTCGCATCTTCTTGCTGCCGCCTTCGACGTGACACTTGAGGCACTCGTCGTTCTTGTACTGCCCGCCGTGCGCGGTCTTGTGGCGATGGCAGCTCATGCAGCCGTTCTTGATCTCGAACTTCTCGAAGTCCGCAGGTGTCTTGCCGCGATGGCAGTCCCGGCACTTCGCGGTCTCGTGCTTGCCCGTGAGATCGAACGCCGTCTTGGTCTCGTGGTTGAACTGGGACATGCCCTTCCACTGCTTCTGCGAGTGGCAGGTCGCGCACGCCGGGAATGCCTGGAACCGCGTCCCGTGCTTGCTGTCCTTGGCGTGGCAGTTCTCGCATCCCGGCGATGGCTTCGCCTTGCGGAGCGCCTTGGTGTGACACGTCGCGCACGTGATCTGGGCGTGCTTGCCGATCAGCGGGTAACCGGCGTCCTTCTTGTGATCGAACTGGACCTCGCGCAGCGACCGCAGGCTCGCCGAGTGGCACTGCGTGCACTTCTTCGTCGAGAACAGCTGTCCATCGTGCGGGCTCGCGTGGCACTGCACGCAGTCACCGCCGGCGTACTTCGGGAGCTTGAACGCCGCCTTCGGATGACACTTCGAGCACGCCACGTCGCCGTGCGCACCGTCGAGCGCCATCGCGGCCTGACCCTGGTCGTTGTGGTTGAAGTCGAGCTTGGTCTTCTGCGGCGTCCACACGCTCTCGGTGTGGCAGCGATCGCAGCGCATGCCCGCCGCCCGTACGGCGCCATGCGGCTGGTCCTTGCTGTGGCAGCTTCCGCAGGTCCGATCCGTGTTCATGTACGTACGGAGACCCTGCTTGTTGACGCTCTTGTGGCAGGTCTCGCACGGTAGCGTCGCGTGCTTGCCGCCGAGCTCGAATCCCGTGAGCTTGTGATCGAAGCCCTTCGCGCCGCCGATCGCCGCCCAGCCCATCAAGTCGAACTTTCGCCCGCGATGTTCCTGGTGGCACAGCTTGCAGGGCGTTCCCTTGACCTTGCTCGACACGTGGAAGCCCGCGCCCTTGTCGATCCGCGCCTTCAGATCCTGATGCTCGTGGCACGCGAGACACTTGTTCGCGGAGATCGAGTTATCGGGTTCGTGGCACGTCGTGCACTGGTCCTGGCTGTCGAGCCCCGCGTGACTCGCGGCGAGCTCGCCGGGTGACGACTTGAGGATGTCGGCACGCACGAGCGTCCCGCCGGAGAACCCGATCAGGACCACGAGGACGAGACAGCGGAGCACGGCGTTCACGGTCGACCCTTCAGAGCTCGGCCCCGATGCCGAGCTGCGCGAGTTGCCCGATATCGGTCCGACGCGTGCTCGTGACCCCTGGTTGCCGCGACGACATCCCGGACCAGGAGGTCGACATGCGCGCGAACTCGTACGCGCCGAACACGGCCCAGCGCCGCGTCAGCGCGATCCGGACCGTGAGCCCGCCCCACGCAGCGTGCGCCGTGTTCGAAGTCCCGTCCTCGAGACCAGGGGTCTGGGCGCGCGAGCCAGCGACGAGCACGTCCCCGAACAACGTCGCGCCGATCCGCGAGGCCGACGGGCGAAGCTCGACGCGTGCTCCCGCGGTGACGCCCGCGAGCCGCTCGCGCGGCAGCATGCCTACGTTGTCGACGTCGCGCGTGATGAACGCATCGTAGTGCGCTCCGAGCCGGACCGACAGCTCGACACTGCCGTGAACCCGGCGTCCCGCGCGCACACCGAGGTCGGTCGCGATCGTCTTGAACGGGACCTTGCCGGACGCCGACGTCGGTCCGGGGTAATCGATACCCGGCGAGGACAGGCTGGTCTCCAGCGAGCCTTCGTATCCGACGAGCCAGGC
>JAYVLW010000875.1:0-4050 GCA_043759315.1 Myxococcales bacterium | reverse complement strand
CCGTCCTCACCAAGCTCGGCATGGAGCGCGCCGAGCACTGGGGCTGGACGAACACGTACACGTACACGAAGTCGCTCGGCGAGCAGATCATCCTCGCCGATCGCACCGTGTCGTCGACCATCGTGCGCCCCGCCGTGGTCGAGAGCGCGATCCGCTATCCGTTCCCCGGCTGGAACGAAGGCTTCAACACCACCGCGCCCTTGATGTACCTGATGCTCAAGGGCCACCGCTCGGTCCCCGTGGGCACCGATGCGGCGCTCGATGTCATCCCGGTCGACTTCATCGCGGCCGGCATGTTGCTCGCCACCGCGGCGGTCCTCGCCGGCGAGCACGAGCCGATCTACCAGATGGGGACCAGCGACGTGAACCGCGTCTCGAGCAGGCGGTTCACCGAGCTGACCGGGCTCGCCGTGAGGCAGGTCCACAAGGACAGAGCCGACGCGGGAGAGGATACGTTCCGGAACCGGATCCGCGCGCGCCTCGAGTCACGCCCCGTCACCTACGAGCAGTTTCAGAAGCGCTCGGCGCCGCTGATCAAGGGCATCGCCGACAAGCTGATCAACGCGATCGATACGAGGCTGCCGAAGTGGGGCACGCCGCGCGTCGAGGCGTTCGCCGAGCGGGCGCGCGACGAGCTGCAGAAGATCAGCACGTTCACCGGCCAGATCATCGAGCTGGTCGATCTGTTCAAGCCGTTCACCACGGACCACGACATCGCGTTCCGCTGCGACAACATGCGTGCACTGTGGGCCCGCGTGACGCCGGCCGACCAGGACAAGCTGCTGTGGTCGCCGCACCTCGTGGACTGGCGCAAGTACTGGCTGCACACCCACTTCCCCGGTCTGCAGAAGTGGACGTTCGGCAAGCTCGACGACGAGTTCGGCCCGAAGCCGAAGAGCGTCTACACGTACAAGTCGTTGATCGAGATGTTCGAGGCGGCGACGAAGCTGCACTCGAACCGCACCGCGCTGCGCCTCGTTCGCAAGGACGAGGACGCCGAGCCGATCACGTACACCTACGGACAGATGGCGGAGGCGGCGTGGCAGGGCGCGGGCGTGCTGCGCCAGCTCGGCGTCGCCACCGGCGATCGCGTCGTGGTGATGAGCGAGAACCGGCCCGAGTGGGGCGTGTCGTACTTCGCGACCCTGCTCGCGGGCGCGAGCGTGGTTCCGCTCGACAAGGAGCTGATGCTCGCCGAGGTGGTGAACCTCGTGAAGGTGTCGCGCGCGCGCGTGCTCGTGCTGTCGCGCAAGGTCGTGGAGCGGCTCGCCGGTGAGGCGGCGATCGCCGTCCCGATCGGCGACGGCGAAGGCGATACGACGGTGGTGTGGTCACCGGCGCACGGGGCGTTCAACGGCTGGCTCGAGCAGCAGGGTGTGGACGTCAAGGTCCTCGCGTTCGACGAGCTGCTGGCGGAGCCCGAGGTCTCGGTCGGCGCGATCCGCCCGGACGTCAAGGGCGACTCGCTGGCCTCGCTGATCTTCACGTCGGGCACCACGGGCACGCCGAAGGGCGTGATGCTGTCGCACAAGAACCTGACCTCGATGACGAGCAAGCTGTCGTCGGTGTTCTCGCTGTACAAGCACGACAAGCTGCTCAGCGTGCTGCCGCTGCACCACACGTTCGAGTTCACCGCTGGCTTCCTGATGCCGCTGATGCACGGCGCCTCGATCGACTACCTCGAGGAGCTCGACGCGGACTCGCTCGCCCGCGCTCTCGAGGACGAGGGGGTCACCGGCCTGATCGGCGTGCCCGCGCTGTGGCAGCTGCTCGAGCGCAAGATCTACAAGAACGTCTCTGACGCCGGCCTGATCGTCGAGAAGGCGTTCGATTCGATCGTCGATCTCAACCGCTCGCTGCGCGACAAGCTCCCCTGGGACCTCGGCACCGGAAAGTTGCTGTTCTTCCCCGTGCACCGCAAGCTGGGCGGCCGCATGCGTCTGCTCGTGTCCGGAGGTTCGGCGCTGCCGCCCGAGACCCTGAAGTCGTTCCGCGGCCTCGGGTTCAACCTCTACGAGGGCTACGGCATGACCGAGAGCTCGCCGGTGCTGACCGTGACGCGCCCGGGCGACAAGAGCATCCCGGGCTCGGTCGGCCGCCCGCTGCCGGGCATCGACGTGAAGATCGATCAGCCGGACGAGCGTGGCGTGGGCGAGGTGATCGCGAAGGGGCCGAACGTGATGTCGGGCTACTTCGAGAACCCGGATGCCACGGCGGAGACGATCAAGAACGGCTGGCTGCACACCGGTGACCTCGGGCGGATCGACGAGGACGGCAACCTCTACATCGTCGGGCGCAAGAAGGAGATGATCCTCGGTGCCTCGGGCGAGAACATCTATCCCGACGAGCTCGAGGAGGCGCTGCGCGACTCGAAGTTCATCAAGGAGATGTCGGTCGTCGGCCTGCCAACCGGCGAGGCAGGCCTCGAGACCGTCGCGGCGCTCGTCGTGCCCGAGTACGATCAGGACGGCATGGCGCGCGAGGACGTGCGCGATGCCGTGCGCGAGCACCTCAAGAAGGTCGGGAAGGCGCTCGCGCTGTACAAGCGCCCGAAGGTCGTCCACCTGTGGGATCACGAGCTACCGCGAACGGCTTCGCGCAAGGTGAAGCGCCGCGACGTGGTCAAGGAGCTGCAGCGGCTCGAGCGCGCGGCCAAGGGCGGGGCCGAAGCCAAGCAGCTGTCCGCGGGCGGCGAGGCGACGGGCACGTGGCTGTTCGACCTGCTCGCCGACGTGTCACAGAAGAAGCGCGGCGGCATCACCTCGGAGACCCGGCTCGACGAGCTCGGCTTTGACTCGCTGATGTTCACCGAGCTCGCGGTGGCCCTCGAGGCCGCGGGCGTCACGCTGCCGGATCCCCAGGAGCTGCTCGGGCTCGAGACCGTCGCCGACGTCGAGAAGATCGTCGCGCGCACGGGTGCGAAGTCCCGCAGCGAGAAGCCGAAGCGGGAGCGCCTCCGCAAGGAGAAGGAGGCCGAGGACAAGAAGGCCGACGACGACATCGACGTCCCGGCGCCCGTGGTCTCGATCGGCCGGAGCGCGCTCCGCGGCGCGATGCGCGCGCTGTACTCGCGGGTGCTCGAGACCGACATCTACGGGCAGACGCAGGTCCCGCCGTTCGGGGGCTACATCGTTGCGGCGAACCATGCGAGCCACCTCGATACCGGTCTGGTCAAGTACGCGCTCGGCGAGCAGGGCGACGCGATGGTGGCGCTCGCGGCCAAGGACTACTTCTTCGACGACCCCATCCGCCGCGCCTACTTCGAGAACTTCACGAACGTGGTGCCGATGGAGCGCCACGGCTCCTTGCGCGAGTCCCTCCGCCTCGCGGGCGACGTCATCCGCGATGGCTACATCCTGCTGATCTTCCCGGAGGGCACCCGCAGCCCGACCGGGGTGATGAGCGACTTCAAGCCCTCGCTCGGCTACCTCGCGATGACGAACAAGTGCGGGATCCTGCCGATGTACCTGTCGGGGACGTACGACGCGATGCCGCGCGGGCGGTACCTGCCCAGGCGGGGAGAGCGCGTCGCCAGCTACATCGGCCCGTACCTGTCGTACGAGGATGTCCTGGCCCTGGCCGGGCAGCGCTCCCGCTCGGAGCAGTACAAGGCGATCACGCACCACGTCGAGGGCGTCATCCGGAGGCTCGCGCCGAGCGATCAGGCCTGGACTCTTGGCGACGCCGGGACTACACCGATGGCGGAATGGCTGGCGGATCAGGGCAAGACGGCTCCCGAGGACGAGGCTCAGACATGAAGAAGTTTTCTCTCCGCGTCAGTGGTGCACTCCCCGGGAGCAACGTCCGTCCCGCGGAAGGCGAGATCGTGCGCCCGCTGCTCAAGCACCCGCGCTTCGGGCTCAAGCTCCACAGCTCGCCGCTCGCGAAGGCTTCCGTGACGATCGCTCCGGACGACTACGCCACCGCCGAGGACTACGAGTAGTGGCAACCGTCCTCGTCACGGGTGCAACGGGCTTCCTCGGCGAGCACCTGTGCAAGGTCCTCGTCGAGCAGGGCCATACCGTGCGAGGCCTCGCGCGCTCCCGGTCG
>JAYVLW010000874.1:0-7537 GCA_043759315.1 Myxococcales bacterium | reverse complement strand
CCACGTTGAGGGCGGTCGTGGAAAAGTCGACGCCGCCGCCGATCACCGCGCCCGTGACCGCGGTCGCGATCGAGAACACGATGATCACCACGAGGTCCGCGACCACGACCGACGCGAGCATGAGCGACGACAGCGGACCCTCGGCGCGCGTCTCTGCGAGCATCGCCATCATCACGGCGGGCGACTGCGCCGAGAGCGCGACGCCGATCACCATGCACACCGCGAGGCTCTGCTGGAACGTCATGTCGTCGAACATCGGCAGCCACGGCCGCATCAGGAACAGGACGCCCGCGATCGCGAACATCGCGCCGATCACCGCGAATACGGTCATCGCGCGCAGCGTGCGCATCATCGGGCGGATCTTCTTGAGGTTGAGCTCGCTGCCCGCCTCGAGCGCGAGGATCGCGGTGGCCGTGTTGCTCACGACCTTGAGCGACATCCCCATGTCCTTCGTGACGAGGCCGAGGACGAACGGGCCCGACAACACGCCCGCGATGATGTAGCCGGTCAGCTTCGGCAGGCCGAAGCGGTTGACGATCTTCGCGGTGAAGTACGCTGCGAGCAGCAGGAAGCCAAACGCGAGCTCGGTGCCCGCGAGCGTGGTATCGGCGGAGAAGCTGCGGGCGGCCTGCATGAGGCCGGTGACCGCGAGCAACAGGAGCAGCGGGATCACGGCTTGCCCTCCGGCTTGTCGGCCGGCGGCTGCGTCGCCGCGCGCATCGGTACCTCGGGCTCGTCGCGGTAGATCGGGCCGTCGGCCGGGCCGGACTCGAGCTCGTCGAGATCGTCGATCGGCGCCGAGTGTTCGAGCTCGTCGATCGGCGTCGGCGCGGCGCGGTCTTCGTGCGACGTGAGCTGGACGAGGAACTCGGTGACGATCGAGCCGCCGATCACCGCCGTGACCACCCACGCGAGGCCGGGATCGGCGTACAGGCTGCCGACGCTGATCACGAGCGCGATCGACAATCCCGACATCGGCTGCACGAGCTGCCGGTTGTCCGCGAACCCCGCGGGCAGCAGGGCGCCGACGACCGTCTTGGATGCGATCACGCCGGTGTACTTGCCGACCATGCGCCCGACGACGAACAACGGGACGAGCGCCCAGCCGCGCCAGTCCCACACGTCCCACACCGCACCCGCGATGATCAGGAACAGCATGTGAACGGGGCGCTCGAGGTGATTGAGGATGCGGAAGATGCTCTCGCGCTGCTCGTTCGGGAAGTTCGTGACGAGCACGCCGGCGATGAAGCAGATGACGATCGGCGACAGATGGAGATATCCCGCGAGGCCCGACGCGAACGCGATCGCGCCGAGCACCACCGCGAGGAACTCGGCGTTCGACTTCGGCACGCGGACCATGGCGAAGATCAGCACGCCGATCGCGACGCCGAGCCCGAGCGAGACGAACACCCACGCGGTATCGGGGATCTGCCAGCTGCTGATCGTGTTGTCGCGGAAGTACGCGGTGATGAACAGCAGGCCGATGACCCCGATCAGCTCGTCGAGCTGACCGAGCAGGATGTCGACTCCGCGGCCTTCATGCCACGTGCGGTTCGCGAAGCCGCGGAACTTGCGCGGTGCCGTCATCGCCGCCGCGGCCCCGAGCAGGATCACGTCGCGCCAGACCGCCGGGTCCTTCCAGGACAGGCCGAACGCGAGCATCACGGCGCCGCAACCCGCCGCGGTGATCCCGAACGGACCGAGCGCCTCGACCAGGATCAGATAGGCCGTGCCTTTGGGCACCCGGTCGAGGACGCGGATGTCGAGCTGCGCACCGATGATGAAGCCGAGCCAGCCGAGCCCGAAGTGGAGCACCGGCCGGAGGCGATGCAGCACGTCGCCGGAGAGGATGTCGATCGCGGGCAAGCTCGCGAACAGGCCAAGGGCGACGAACGGGAACCCCGCGGTGATCACGCCGCTGATCCCCAGCCGCTCCTGGAACCGAACGACGCGGCGATGGCCGCCCAGGTACGCGAGCACCACCAGCACGAGCAGGCCGCCGATGATCTTGATCGCGAACAGCGAGCTCTCCTTGGTCGTCTCGGTGGTCAGCAGCGCGGCCGAGCCGGAGCCGGTGGTCGCCCCGGCGTGCGCCGTGGGGCCCGGGGCCGAGCCCGACGCCGCAGCCGAGCCCGGAACCGAACCCGGACCCAGAACCGATGGCGACGCCGAACCCGGACCCGGACCGGAACCCGATGGCGATGCCGAGCCCGATGCCGAACCCGATGCCGAACCCGATGCCGAACCCGATGCCGAACCCGATGCCGAACCCGCAGCCGGGTTGGCACTCTTCGGTGGTGTCGTTGCCGCACTCGAGGCCGGGCCCGAGGCTGGTTGCGCGAGTGCGAGGCCGCAGGCGACAGCGAGCACGATCGCCGCGGCGCGGACGATCGCCCGCATGCTCAAGGGGGTGCTCCGATGAAGTCGAACGCCGCGGTGAACGCGCGATCCGGCGAGCACTTTCGCATGGTCTTCGAATCGACGATCGACTTCGCCGCCCCGTCCAGCGAGTCGGCGTTCGGCTCGAGTGCCGCGCGCAGCTCGCGGGCGCGGCCGTCGTGCAGGACCTTCGCGATCGCGGCCATCACGTCCGCATAGCTCTTCTGGATGCTCGTGAGCTTCGCCGTCGCGGCGGCGCAGTCTTCGCCGACAGCGACGAACGCGGCTGCGACCTCCTGGTACATCTGGGTCGAGCGGGTCGCGAGTCTCGGCAGGTCGCGATCGAGGTCCGTCTCGACCGTCGCATCGGCGACGACGACCGGCTCGGGTTTCGGGGCCGGCGGGGTCGGAGCCGGGGCGGGATGGCCACACGAAACGATCGCGACCAGCGCGATCCACAGCACGCGCGTCATGGGCGGCATCGTCGCACGGGGATCAGGCCCTGTCACAACGTCGGCATCGTCATCAGCACGTCGCGCACCGCTGTGTCATGCACGCACGGTCCATCGACGTCGGCATCGATCGCGGCCGCGCGCCGAGCCGCCGCGGCGTCGTAGCGCTTCATGTCGGTGGTGAGCTGCTTCGCGACCGCCGGATCCTTCTGTAGCTCCTTCGCGCGCGCGAAGCTCGCCCCCATCTTCGCGAACAGCGTCCGGAGGCTCGCCGCGAGAGCGGGGCAGTGTTCTCGGTCGCGATGCAGGATCATCGCGAGGTCGGCGTGCTCCGCATCGATCTCGGCCGCGAGCGCCGCGGTATCCACGCTCGGGCGTTGCGGCGGCGGCGCGCTGCCGCCGCACGCTACGAACGAGAGCACGACGAAGCGGATCAGTTGCATTGCTCGGCGGTCACGGTCGTCTCGAACGGGGCGACGTGGGTCGGCACGATCCCCACCGGGACCGCACCGCCGAGCGCGCCGATCGCGATCAGATCCACGAAGCCGTCGTTCGTGAAGTCGTCGAGCAAGAGTTCCGAGAACTGAAGGAGCTGTGGATTCGAGACCGCCTCGAGGCGCTGGCCCGCCGCCATCCGCGAGTATGCGATCTCGAGCGTGCTGCCGCGCTTGGTCACGAAGTCCCACACGATGTCGTAGCCGTCGTCGTCGTCGAGCTTGCCGGCGACGATCTGGTTCGGGATCGCCGCCGCGGGCACGCGATCGCGCTCGAGCAGCCGGTGGACCCCGCCCGGATTGGGGATCACGATCCACGAGCTGACGACCACGCCACCCGCATCCGCCGATGCGCCGATGATGCGGTTGTCGCTCGGATCGATCTGCACGAAGGCAGTGCCGGCTTCGCCTACGGGAAAGTCGAGCCGGGCGCAGTCGGGATTGCAGCCGTAAGCGCCGTGCGAGCTCACCACCTGCAGAACGCCCCCCACCGTGGACTTCGCCGAGAACGTCATGGCCTGCCGCTGCTTGGGCCCACTCTGTGCGATCTGCGTGACGCACCCGGCGTGCTCGAGCGCGATGCTATCGAGGGTGCCCAGGATCGAGGTGCCCATCGGGGGAAAACCCGCGAGCTGTACGCGCTTGTTCGAGCCGAGCGTGAGCGAGCGGAGCTCTGTGGGACCGGTCTGAAAGTAGATCTTCGCCTCGTTGTCGTCGGTGCACGCGGGCACATAGAGCGCATCGGTCACGGAGCACCCTCCCAACGGGCACGCCGACAGCGTTGGCGTGCCGACCGCCGCGAACATCGGCACCGCGTTCCCCGCGGTGTCGATCATGTAGACGTCTCGCACCCCAGCGGACGCGGGCACCGAGATCACGGTGACGGGCGTCGTGGGCCCCGTCAGCAGCTTCATGTCGGTCTCCATGGCGCTGAACCGCCCCAGGTTTTGCCTGACGGTGTACTCGCGCGCGAAGTTGACGGCTCCCACCGAGTCGAGGCAGACGAGTCGACGCACGCCTCCGGACAGCTTCGCGGCACACGCGTGGGTCACGCCCGCGGGCGGGCGGAGGTTCGCGATCGCGGCCGGATCCACCTTGGACAGTGCCGATTGCAGCGGCACCTCGTTCGCCGCCCACGACGCGCGGATCCGCGTGACGAAGCCGCCGATCTGGTGTGGCGGCACGGGATGGATGCGCGCCGCACCGCCGTTGTTCGTGCACGCCGCCTGCTTCGGCACCCAGTCCGACTGCTGCGGCTGGTTCGGCTCGGGCGGCACCAGGTCGGCGAGGTCGGGGCGGATGGGCGTGGTCCCATCGGGGCCGTAGACCTGCCACGCGATCTTGCGGCGCGCGGTCGGCGGCGAGCCATTGGGGGCCGAGGCGAGCACCAGGAACCCGTACTGCATGTCGCTGGTGTCGAGGATCGCCGACACCGTCAGCGCTTCGTCGGCGTAGACCGCGACGTGATCGGTGCCGCCGACGATGCCCTTGGTCTCGCAACCGGCCGTGAGCAGCGTGCCATCGGAGTCGTAGCCGCGTGCCACGACGTACTTGCGCTCCGTGCGCGAGATGCCATCGAGGCTACCGGTCACGCCGCCCACCTCGTGGATCTCCTCGGCGACGAGCGCCGCGGACAAGGCGGCCGCATCGAGATCGCCGAACTCGATCTTCGTGCAGTCGACCGCGTCGGACTCGTAGACCGAGATCACCGTCTTCGCGACGGGGATCCGGTGGGTGACGTCAACGACGAGCGACAGGTTGTCGCCGCACCCCGAGAGGCCGATCACGAGCAGCACCGCCAACCGCATCGACGCGGACCGTATCAGGTTAGACTGCGAGCGTGACGCTCGACCGGCGGACGATGATCCAGACCGGGTTGGCCATGACGGCGACGAAGGGACGTACGGCTGCACGCTCGTACACGCTTCAAGTCCTGGGCCAGCCGGTGGCGAGCACCCCCGCGCCGCTCGCGCTCGGTGCCCGGCCGATCGTCGTGGGAGCCCATTCCTCGTGTGAGCTGGTGTTGACGGATCCGCAGGTGTCACGCCGACATGCAGAGCTCTCGATCGTTCCCGACGGGATCCGGATCAAGGACCTCGGATCGACCAACGGCACCTGGTGGCAGGGCACCAAGGTCGGGGAGCTCGTGGTCCCTGCGGGTGCCACCGTGAAGTTCGGAGGGACGAGTGTGCGCCTCGCCGCGAGCGATGCGCCGTCTCTCCCACCGAGCGACAACGATCACTTCGGCGCCATGGCGGGCAGCTCCGTGGCGATGCGCGAGCTGTTCGCGGTCCTCGAGATGGCCTCGCCGACCGATGCCACCGTGCTGATCGAGGGCGAGTCGGGGACCGGCAAGGAGCTCGCGGCGAAGGCGATCCACGACGCGTCGAACCGCGCGAAAGGACCGTTCGTCACCGTCGACTGCAGCGCGATCGCGGAGAACCTGATCGACTCGCACCTGTTCGGCCACGTGCGCGGCGCGTTCACGGGTGCGGATCGCGATCGCAAGGGCGCGTTCGTCGAGGCGACGGGAGGGACCCTGTTCCTCGACGAGCTCGGCGAGCTCCCACTCTCGGCGCAGGCGAAGCTGCTGCGCGTGCTCGAGGCGCAGACCGTCCAGCCGCTCGGCGCAGATCGTCCGGTCTCCGTCGATACCCGCGTCGTCGCGGCCACGCATCGCGATCTCTCTCGCATGGTGGCGGCCAAGGAGTTTCGCTTCGACCTGTTCTACCGGCTCGCGGTGGTCCACGTCGCGCTGCCGCCCTTGCGCGATCGGCTCGAGGACCTCGCGCACCTGATCGGCACGTTCTACGTGCGCCGCGGCACGGCGCCCGGCCCGATCGACGGCGACAACCTCGACCGCATGCGCCGCCACGCGTGGCCGGGCAACGTGCGCGAGCTGCGCAACGTGCTCGAGCGCGCATGGGCGCTGTCGGGACCGAACGCCACCTTCCGAGACCTTCGCCTGTGGCTCGACGCGGGCGCCGCGCAGGGGCAGGGGCAGCTGTCCGAGGTGGTCGATACGGCGCTACCGTTCAAGGACGCGAAGGAGCGCTGGAACGATCAGTTCGAGAAGCGCTACGTCGCGAGCGTGTTCGCCTCCAATGCGAGCAACGTCACGCGCGCCGCGGAGCACGCGGGGCTGTCGCGTCGGCACTTCCGCGAGCTCCTGTACAAGCACGGCATCGTCGATCGCCCGGGCGACGACACCGAAGCCGAGTAGGATCGTGACGACCCGGTTCGGCGCCTACGAGATCTTGCACGAGCTGAAGTCCGGCGGCATGGGCGCCGTGCTGCTCGGACGGCGCAAGGGCCCGGGTGCGTTCGAGCAGCTCGTCGCGATCAAGACGATCCGCCCCGAGTACGCGGCCGCGCAGGCGGTGCGCGCGATGTTCCTCGACGAGGCCGCGATCCTCGCGCGGATCAATCACCCCGGGATCGCGACCGTGCACGACTTCGGTGAGGAGGGCGGCACGCTCTACATGGTGATGGAGTACGTGGCGGGCAACTCGTTCCGCGGGCTCGTCGAGAGTCGCATGCCGCCCGCGATCGCCGCCCGTGCGATCGCCGAGGCCGCGCGCGGGCTTCACGCCGCACACGAGGTCCGCGACAACCACGGTCACCTGATGGGCGTGGTCCACCGCGACATCAGCCCCGACAACCTCATGCTCGGCTTCGATGGCCACGTGAAGGTGATCGACTTCGGCATCGCGCTGGTCAAGAACCGGCAGGCGCCGGTCACCGAGTTCGGCACCGTGAAGGGCAAGCCGCCGTACATGTCGCCCGAGCAGGTGAAGAACGAGGCGATGGATCGCCGCAGCGATGTGTTCTCGCTGGGCGTGGTGCTGCACGAGCTGCTGACGGGGCAGGGGCTGTTCGATGGAGACTCGATCTATGCCGTGGCACGCGCGGTGGAGCATCAGGAGATCAAGCCGCCGTCGGTGATCCGCGGCGAGCCGCTCCCGCTCGGCCTCGATGCGGTGGTGATGAATGCGCTCGATCGCGATGTCGCGCGGCGCACGCAGACCGCGGCGCACCTCGCCGAGGAGCTCGAGCAGGTGATCTCAAACGCCGGCGAGGAGACGCTCGCGGCGTGGGCGGATCGCGAGCTCGCGGAGCCCCGCGCGGCCCACCGCGTCTGGCTCGCCGGCGTGGTGATGGGGCGAGACGCGCCGGCGATGATCGGCCGCGCGACGGGCGCGGTCACGCAGG
>JAYVLW010000873.1:0-6664 GCA_043759315.1 Myxococcales bacterium | reverse complement strand
GTCACCGACGAGGCCGGCGCCTTCACGATCGCGAACGCGCCGAAGGGCCGCGTGATGATCCGCGGGATGCCGAAGGACTGGCGCGACAGCGAGTACGCGATGATGGCCGTGATCCGCGTCGTCACGCCCACCGGCTCCACCGCGGATGTCGGCAGCATCCCGATGATCAAGAAGCGCGTCAAGCAGGGCGATCCGGTCGGCGAGCTCGGCGTGAACTTCGCCGAACAGCCACCCGACACGGAGCTCGACAAGGGCGAGTACAAGATCAGCTGGATCGATCCGGCCGGCCCCGCCGCGAAGACCGACCTCAAGGTCGGCGACGTCATCACCTCGATCGACGGCATCGACATCGTCGGCAACCAGCAGCTCGGCTCCGTCCTCATGCGCGCCGCCCCCGGCACGAAGCTCGCCCTGGGGCTCGCCCGCGGCGCGACCGTGACCGTGATCCTCGCCGCTCCGTGACCGCTCGCGATCCGGTATCATCGAGGCGTGCACACCAAGGTGTTCGTCGCCATCGGCCTCGTCGCGGGTGGGTGTGGGGATGTCGTCAATCACCTGGCGGATGCGCCGGTCGCGAACGACGTCACCCCGATCGATGCCCGGGCGGTCGACGCCCCGCCACCGCGCTGCGATCCCGCGAAGCCGTTCGGCGCGCCGGTCGCGGTCGCCGCGTTCAGCACCGGCGCCGACGAGACGGGCGTCAGCCTGACGGCGGACGAGCTGACGGCCGTGTTCTCCAGCACGCGCGTCGGCGGGCTCGGTGGCGGTGACCTGTACATCGCGCAGCGCGCGGACCGCACTGCCCCGTGGGGCGCGCCGTCGATCCTCGCCGGCGTCAACACCACCGGCACCGAGCTGCGGGCGACGATCACCGGCGACGGGCTCTCGCTGTACATCGAGTACCGGGCGAACGCGAACGCGACGATCGACATCGTTCGCGCCACGCGCGCGACGACGGCTGCCGCCTTCGGTGCACCGGCGCTGGTCACCGGCGTCAACGGCACCGGCGACGACGGTCAGCCGTTCGTGATGCCCGACAACAGCGCGCTCTACTTCATGTCGACGCGCGGCGCGACACCGCAGGACGACCTCTACGTGGCCACGGGCAACGCGGGCTCGTTCGGTACGCCCATGCTCGTCGCCGGAACGAACCTCGCCACAGCGAGCGGCGAAGGTTATCCGGTCGTCACGCCCGATGGGCTCGCGCTGTACTTCCGCTCCGATCGCGCGGGCAACTCGAGCTTCGATGTCTGGCTCGCGACGCGCACGAGCGTGGCCACGGGCTTCAATGCGCCGGTCAACGTCTCGGTGCTCAACACGGCCGTCGCGGAGGCACCGAACTGGATCTCCGCGGACAACTGCGTGCTCTACATGAATCGCAACGTCGGCACGGTCGCGTCGAACAACGAGATCTTCGTCGCGACCAAGCCGCTATAGCCTCGGACTACTTGGTAACGATCCACAGGTAGTCGAGGCGGCTGGTCCCGGCCGACGCGACCTTGAAATATGGACAGAACGTCGGTTCCGTCACCTGTGCGGCCACCAGCACGCCGCCCGCGTCATCGAGGGCTTCGCAGACCAGGGTCCCATCCGCGCGAAATCGGATCCGGATCGGCGCGCTACCGGGTACCGGAAGCGTCTTGATCTTCGCCACCTGAAGCCCGGAATCGGAGACGTGCAGCGTGAGCGCACGTGCTGCGTCGAGGCTGCAGGAAGCTGACCTCGTGACCGATCGACATTCGAGCGCGAGATAGGTGTTGGTGGTTCCACGGGTTTCCAGCATGAAATCCGGACTCGCCGCCGTGTCCGCTGTACGCGAGACCAGGCCCGTGATCACGACTCCATCGTTCACCCACGACCAGCCCGGAACGATACCCCGCCACAGCGTGGGGTCCTGCTCGACGAACGGATCGAACCGGGTTGTCTGCAAGTTCGGACGAGCGCACGCGGTTCCGAGGACCGCCCCCTGGGCCGCCTGCTGGTCGGGGTTCGCCTGCGTCGGGCAGTTGTCACAGGCGTCCGCCACGCCGTCGCGGTCCTCGTCGTGATCGGGACCGAGAAGGCACGGATCGCACGCATCGTCGACGCCATCGCCATCCACGTCCAGCCCCATCGCCTCGGCGCACACCTCGCACCCGTCGTCGATTTCGTCACCGCCGATGTCGTTGCCAGTCGCCTCGCCGATGCAGTCGTCGCAGGCATCGTCGACCGTGTCCGCATCGAGGTCCGCGCCGATCTCCGCGCAGTCGCACACGTCGCCGAGCCCGTTGCGGTCGCTATCGCGCTGCTGCGGATTGGCGTCGAACGGACAGTTGTCCGTCGTGTCGGCCACGCCGTCGTGGTCGGAGTCCGGCACCGCGGTGGCGAGCCCCAGTATGCCGTTGCACCCGCACAGCGCGAGCGCCAGAGGCCACGCCGCGGCCCTAATCGACGATGTCGACACCGAGAACCTTCGTCCCGGGAGACACCCGGATCACCAAGCTCGCCGGGGCAGGGTCCGGCCGGTCCACCATCGCTGCGGCGATCGGCATGGCGTCCTCGCGGAGGGTACATCCCCATCCACCGACCTGGAGCTGCTGCGGCCGGTAGGTCATGTGCAGGGTGCCGCGGTGAAACAGGAACGCAGCGGACTGATCCACGTCGCCGCTTGCCTCGAGCCGGAGGGTGCAGGTGCCAGAGGTGCAGGACACCGTGCAGGACTGTCCCAGGTCATTGAGGGAGAGCAACACCTGCCCGTCGGGAGCGAGCTCGACCATCACGGATACCGCACCGACGCCGCGTTCGCTCGCCATGGGACGACGCAGCTCGGCGGTCCCGGATCCGGCCGGCGTGATGCTCGAGCCGTCGGCCCCGGTGGTCCACGCGGCGCCGCCTTCCCATCCCGGATCGAGCGACGTGAACCCGTCGAACCGCACGCGCCTGCTGTCCGCCGACAACGAGTCCAGCGGTGCGTCGCACTCGTCACCGATCAGATCTCCATCGGAATCGACCTGTCGCACGGTGACGGTGACCGGGCACAGATCGCAGGCGTCCATCACCCCGTCGCCATCGTCGTCGATCTGCGGGCCAAGGACGCAGCTGTCGCAGGCGTCGTCGAGCCCATCGCCGTCGCGATCGCGCGTGGGTCGCGCGAGCGGGCACGAGTCGCACGTGTCGCCGCGACGATCGCCATCCGAATCCAGCTGCTCGGCGTTCGCCACCTGTGGGCAGTTATCGAGCGCGTCGGTGACCCCGTCGCCGTCGGTGTCCACGATCGTGCCAGGCGTCCGTTCGGGCTCGTCGAGGCCCAGGACCTGGTTGCAGCCCGCGAACGCGACCACCGCCATCACCGTTCGAACCACACCACAGCATAACGGATCCTCGATCGCGCTACTATGAAGCTCGTGCGGACCATCGTGCTCGTCGCCGCGCTCCTGGGCGCGCTGCGTGGATCCGTGCGTGGAGACGGAACGCCTGCGCCGTGGTCGGTCGGTGTGAGTGACGCGCAGAAAGCCCAGGCGAACCGCCTCCTCGCGCGCGGAAACGCGCTGTTCCTCGAGAAGAAGTTCGCCGAAGCTCTCGCCGAGTACCGCGACGCAGTTGCGGCCTGGGATCATCCCGCGATTCGCTTCAACATCGTCCGCTGCCTGATCCAGCTCGATCGCCCGGTCGAGGCGGCGGACAACCTCCGGACCGCCCTCCGCTACGGTGCCGCGCCTCTCGAGGACGCTGTCTACACCGAGGCCGTGGCGTACGAGAAGCTTCTGCGAAAGCAGGTCGCCGATCTTTCGATCTCGTGCGAGCAGGCGGGCGTGACGGTCTCGCTCGATGGCAAGCGCGTCGCCACGTGTCCCGGCGTCGCGACGCAACGAGTGGCCCCCGGCAAACACCAGCTCCTCGGAACGGCCGACGGCCTCCTTCCGCGTGCACAGGAGCTCGTACTGGTCGGCGGAGAGTCGCAGGCCATCGAGGTCACGCTGTTGCCGATCCCGAAATCCACGTCCGGCCTGCGACCGCGCAGCCTCGGCAAGGCCGCGCTGGTCGGTGGCGGCGGCCTCGTCATCGTCGCCGGCGGACTCGGCATCTGGGCGTGGCGAAGCTACCGTGCACCGTTTCCCGAACACTGCACGGAGTCGCCGATCGGCGGCCGGCCGCTGTGCGACATGACGGGCGCGGACGCGCTGGACCGCGCGCGCCAGGTTGGAAACGTCGCGACCGTCGTCGGCGGCGTCGGGCTGGCGGCGGTCGTCGCGGGTGCGGTGGTGATGTGGCGCTATCCGCGCAGCGAGCGGACCGTGACGCTCACGGGCAACGGCGACGGCGCTGCCGTCTCGCTCGGCGGCAGCTTCTGATCCATCACGCCGCGCGGCGCCCGCGCACGCAGGTCGCGAGCTTGGCGGCGAGGCCGACGCGGTAGAACCGGCGCAGCTCGCCGAGCATCTCCGGGATCCGGCGCCGCGCGACGAACGTGTCCTCGAGCCAGGCGGCGTAGCGCTGCGCGTTGTCATTCGCGGCGCGGTACCTGCCCTGCTCGTCGTGGTCGAGATCGGTCTCGTAGGCGGCATCGCCGAACAGCCGTTCGCGCAGCACCGAGGACACGCCGACGTCGGGCTCGATCACGAGCAGGCACGTGACGTACTTGTCGACCTCGGCCTGAAGCTCGAGCTCGATCTGGGTGACCGGTCGATCGGCCTTCGCGCAGCACACCGCATAGATGAAGTGGCTGACGCCTTCGACGGCGAGCAAGAAGTCGCCGAGGTTGCGCTCGTCGAGCCGGTGCCCCGGATCGTTCGCGCGCAGGTTCGCGAGCACGCCTTCGTCGATGTACAGCGCGAGGTTCATCTCGCCTGCGTGCTCCACCACCAGCAGCTGCTCGCGCGGCTTGCGCTCGCGGACCAATCCGTCGCGGTACTCGGTGCCAACGATGAAGTCCTCGACCTCGACGCCGGTCTCCACCCGGTACAGCGATTCGATCCCGCGCTGGACGCGGGACAGTGTCGTCACTGAATGCCCTTGCTCGGGTCGACGATCAGGCCAGCGGCCGCGAGCTTCTTCTCGACCCACTCGTCCCGCGTGCGCAGCCAGGTCTCGTAGAGCTTGCCGATGTCGGTGGTCTGGCTCAGCTCCGCGAGGTTCGTGCGCCGGCGCACCTCCACGAGCACGTCCACGAACTTCGGGAACTTCTCCGCGAGCTCCTCGTAGACCTCGCCGATCGCCCGGTTCGACCGGGCCCCGCCGAACGAGCGCGCGAGCTGCCCGTACGCGCTCTGCCCGAGCCCGACGTAGTAGTCGACGTCGACGAGCGACCGCGACAGCGATTCGGCGAAGAACCCGGCCACGTAGAGCGAGGTGTCGCCTACCTGCTTGAGATTCTTCATGCGCTCCCCCGCATCCTCCACGGGAGCGGCGAGCTTGAGCCCGAGGGGCTCGTCGGTCAGGCGGGCCTTGGTGAAGTCGCCCAGGAGGCCGACCAGGTACCAGCTCGCGGGTTGGGAGGCCTCGAGATCGACCGCGGAGAGCGCGTCGGTCACGACCTCGTGGAAGTACTCATCCACCGAAGCAGCCAACGTAACGTCCATGGTTTGATCTTCTGCCAGTCCTGCGCCAACGCAAGAACCGTGGGAGTCTGCGGCGTTACCTCGGGGCCCTGCGGGGGTGGTGCGGGGAGTTTTGACGCGGGTTCGCCAGCGCCGCCCCCAGCTCCCGATGCCCGAACAAAATCCGCCCATTGGGGGGTTGCGCGGCTGAGTCCCCGGGCTTACGAACACCGCCGTTAGCAGTCCAATGAGGCGAGTGCTAACAAACTTCGCAATCTGCCGGAAACATCACAGGAGATAGAGATGAACGTCCGCCCGCTGCAGGATCGCATCCTGGTTCGCCGCACCGAAGAGGTCGAGAAGACCCGCGGTGGCATCATCATTCCCGACTCGGCCAAGGAGCGTCCGCTCGAGGGCAGTGTCATCGCCGTTGGCTCGGGCAAGCGCCTCGAGGACGGCACGCTGGTCAAGCTCGACGTCAAGGCGGGCGACCGGATCCTGTTCGGCAAGTACGCCGGCACCGAGATCAAGGTGGACGGCGTGGAGCACATCATCATCCGCGAGGACGAAGTCCTCGGCGTACTCGAGTAAGGAGACAGGACCATGGCTGCCAAAGACATCATTTTTGACGAGAAGGCCCGCAACCGCGTGCTCGCCGGCGTGGACACGCTCGCGAACGCCGTGAAGGTCACCCTGGGCCCGCGCGGCCGCAACGTGGTGATCGAGAAGTCGTGGGGCGCCCCGACGATCACCAAGGACGGCGTGACCGTCGCCAAGGAGATCGAGCTCGAGAACAAGTTCGAGAACATGGGCGCGCAGATGGTCAAGGAAGTCGCTTCCAAGACCTCCGACAACGCCGGCGACGGCACGACCACCGCCACGGTGCTCGCGCAGTCGATCTATCGCGAGGGCTCCAAGCTCGTCGCGGCCGGTCACAACCCGATGGAGCTCAAGCGCGGCATCGACCTCGCCGTGACCGCGGTCATCGATTCGCTGAAGAAGCTGTCGACCCCGACCAAGGGCAAGGACGACATCGCACAGGTCGGCACGATCAGCGCGAACGGCGATGCCGAGATCGGCAACATGATCGCCGAGGCGATGAAGAAGGTCGGCAAGGAAGGCGTGATCACGGTCGAAGAGGCCAAGAC
>JAYVLW010000872.1:0-3407 GCA_043759315.1 Myxococcales bacterium | reverse complement strand
CCGGCATCCCCGACAGCGTGTCCCACGCGAGCTTGATCACGTTGCGGTTGCCGCCCGAGCTGGGCAACGGAAGCAGGCGGGTCAGAGGACGGATCCGATCGGCGAGTGCCATCGGCGGACCCTACCCGAAACCCCTCCGGATCTCCGCTGATTTCGTGCACCTCCCCGGGTTCGGGTGCATGGTGGATGGGAGTAGGATGACGTCGTCCCGATGAGCTTTGTGCCCCGCGATCTACCTCCGCAACGCTTCGCGTTGCTGCGCGCCCCGCGTTCGCGGGGATTGCTGTTGTGCGTCGTGCTCGCAGTTTGCGCGGCGTCGTGCAGCAGTAATTCGAAGAAGCGCCCGCTGACCACGCAGGAGATGATCTCCGCGGATCCGTTACCGCTGCGCAAAGGCGCGAAGTGGACCTACGCCGTCACCGTGAAGCGGTTCGATGCCGAAGCGGACAAGGAGATCACGAAGACGCTGACCTGGGTCACCGAGGTCGTCGATGCGCGTGAGGCGAATGGCGTCGTCGCCTATCGCGTCAAGGGTTGGCCCACGGACCTCGCGGACTTCGATGGCACCTCGTCCGCGCCGACCGCCACCGAGAAGACGCTGCTGCGCTCGGGCAACAACTTCCTGTTCGGTGCGAGCCCCGAGCCTACGCTCGATGGCGCCGAGGGCTGGTTCTCGTGGCCCGTCCTCGATGGTCAGAAGATCTGCCCGTCGGCGGAGATGGCCTATTGCTGGCTCGTGTCGTCGGTGGAGACCGGCTACGCGCTCTCGTTCTACACGGGGCCCGACGAGCAGACGTTCGAGATCGAGCCGGGCACCGGCATCTCGCGCTTCCACTACGCCCACCACGGCACGACCAACGAGGTCGAAGCGAAGCTGGTTTCGTACTCCAAGGGCAAGCTCTGACCCGATTGCGACTCCCGAGCTAGCGCAGCAGCGCACCTGAGCGGGTCGCAACCCACACCTGGTCGGCGAGCGCGATCGACGACAGACCGGTGACGGGGATTCGGTGGCGCTCATGCTCACGCGGAACGCTCTACCTGGCTGTTCCGGCAGGCAGAATTAGTCGATCGGCCACCCGCTCGGTGCGTTGCACCTATTGCCCGGCGCTCGTACAGTCGAGGAGATGAAGCCCGAGATGAGCTATCTGGTCCCGACGGTTATCGAGCAGACTCACCGCGGCGAGCGCGGCTGGGACATCTTCTCCCGGCTCCTCAAGGACCGGATCATCTTCCTCGGCACGGCGATCAACGACGACATCGCGAACGTCGTGATCGCCCAGCTCCTGTTCCTCGACTCCGAGGAGCCCGAGAAGGACATCATGCTGTACATCAACTCGCCCGGCGGTCACGTCTCGGCGGGTCTCGCGATCTACGACACGATGCAGTACCTCCACTGCGATGTCGCCACGATCTGCATGGGCCAGGCGGCCTCGATGGGCAGCTTCCTCCTCGCTGCGGGCACCAAGGGCAAGCGGTACGCCCTGCCCCACTCGCGCGTCATGATCCACCAGCCGCTCGCGGGCTTCCAGGGTCAGGCCACGGACATCGAGATCCACACCAAGGAGATCTTGAAGACCCGTGACACGCTGAACGAGCTGTACTCGAAGCACACCGGCCAGCCGGTCGATCGCATCAAGAACGACACCGATTGCGACAACTTCATGTCCGCTCCGACGGCCAAGGAGTACGGCCTCATCGACGAGGTGCTGATCACGGCCAAGAAGAAGCCCGACGAGAAGTCGGACAAGAAGTGAGCTAGGCTGTCAGAGCTGATGCCCATCGAGAAACGAGACGGAGCTTCGCTGACCTGCTCCTTTTGCGGAAAAGCGCAAAAAGAGGTCAAGAAGCTGATCGCCGGACCCACCGTCTACATCTGCGACGAGTGCATCGGGCTGTGCAACGACATCATCGCGGAGGAGATCGAGAAGGAGGACCAGTCGTACGGGTCCACCGCGATCCCGAAACCGGCACAGATCAAGAAGGTCCTCGACGAGTACGTGATCGGGCAGGACCGCGCGAAGAAGATCCTCGCGGTCGCGGTGCACAACCACTACAAGCGCATCGACCACAAGCAGACCGGCGGATCGAACAACGGTGGAGACGACGACGTCGAGCTGCAGAAGTCGAACATCCTCCTGCTCGGCCCGACCGGCTCGGGCAAGACGTTGCTCGCACAGACGCTCGCGCGCATCCTCAACGTTCCGTTCGCGATCGCCGATGCCACGAACCTCACCGAGGCAGGCTACGTCGGCGAGGACGTCGAGAACATCATCGTCTCGCTGCTGCAGAACGCCGATCACGACATCGAGCGCGCGCAGCGCGGCATCGTCTACATCGACGAGATCGACAAGATCGCGCGCAAGAGCGACAACCCGTCGATCACGCGCGACGTCTCCGGCGAAGGCGTGCAGCAAGCCCTGCTCAAGATCATCGAGGGCACCACGGCGAGCGTCCCGCCCAAGGGTGGCCGCAAGCACCCCCAGCAGGAGTTCCTGCAGGTCGACACCACGAACATCCTGTTCATCTGCGGCGGCGCGTTCACGGGTCTCGAGGAGATCATCGAGAACCGGATCGGTCAGAAGATGATCGGCTTCGGCGCTGGCATGAACAAGAAGGTCGAGCGGTCGCAGTGGGAGCTGATCCAGGAGACCGAGCCCGAGGATCTGCTGAAGTACGGCATGATCCCGGAGTTCATCGGCCGGCTCCCCGTGATCGCTCCGCTCCACGAGCTGTCCGAGGAGGCGCTGGTGCAGATCCTCACGCAGCCGAAGAACGCGCTCGTGAAGCAGTACCAGAAGCTGTTCGAGATGGATGGCGTGAAGCTGAAGTTCGGCAAAGGCGCGCTGGTCAAGGTCGCGCAGCTGGCCGCCGAGCAGAAGAGCGGCGCCCGCGGCCTGCGCGCGATCCTCGAGAGCGCGCTGCTCGACATCATGTACGACACGCCCGGCCAGTCGGTCTCCGAGGTGATGATCAACGAGGACGTGATCGAGCGGCACGGCTCGGCGCTGATCTCGTACGCCAAGGACGCGAAGTCGGCCGTCGAATCCAGCGGCTGACGCTCCCCGGCCGTCCACCTGGCAACTAACCGAGGCAGAACAGCCCGTTAGAAGTCCCGTGCGACATGGCGTGGGTGCCCTCCTCTGTCTAGCCAGGAGGGCATGGATGACTAACGAGTACGAGACGTACAAGAGACTAGTGGCTGCGGTCGCGGGCGCGCTGGCGATCGGCGCGAACGGGTGCGGCGATGATGGCAACACGGGCGACGACCAGCCGCCCGATGTGACGGTCCGGCTGAGCGCCTCGCGCTCCAGCACGATCGCGCTCGCGGATGACCGCGCGCACCTTGCCATGGTCAACCCCGAGGATGGCACGCTCAGCGTGTTCCAGACCTCGGATCACGCGCGGAC
>JAYVLW010000871.1:0-2555 GCA_043759315.1 Myxococcales bacterium | reverse complement strand
CGCGAGAACCACGGCCGTCACCGCGAGACCGATCGCGATGATGGGCAGCCGCGGCGACGCCTCCGACATTCACCGATCATGACACCGCGGCACGCTCGTTGCTCTACCTGGATCCATGCAGACGCAAGCCTCCAGCCCCGACTACCTCGCGCTCGTCATCGAGTGGGACGACGCCGACGAGCCCACCCTGGTCCGCGAGCAAGACCGCAGCGTGCCGGCGCTGATCCAGGTCGCGAGCGTCGCCCTCGCAGGCCTCGGGGCGATCGCGCTCGCGGCATGGGGAATTCACCGGCTGCGCGCCGCGCCCGCGATGTGACCGTGCCGCGACGTGCGCGAGCGCGCGACGCCCTGTTACGCTCGGTGCGAGATGGCCGCCGACTTCGCCGCCGCCCTCGAACAGCTGTACCAGGCTCCGCACGGCTCGTTCGTCGACGAGCGCAAGCGCCTCGCCGCGGAGCTCAAGGCCGCCGGCGACAAGCCCGGCGCCGCGACGCTGGCGAAGCGCACGCGCCCGACGATCTCCGCCTGGGTCGTCAACCAGCTGTGGTGGCACGCGCGCGATGCCTTCGAGTCCCTGCTCGCGAGCGCCGCACGCCTGCGCGATGGAGATCTGGGCGCGAATGCCGAGCACCGCGAGTCGTTGACGAAGCTGCGCGCGCGCGCCGCGGCGATGCTCGCGGACGCGGGCCACGGCGCGACCGAGTCCACGCTTCGGCGCGTGCATCAGACGATCGCCGCGATCGCCGCGACCGGCACCTGGGAGCCCGAGGCGCCCGGCACCCTCGCGGCAGATCGCGATCCGCCCGGGTTCGAGGCTGCGCTCCTCGCACCGACGGCCAAGGGCGATCAGGCCGAGGCAGCGCAGCGCGTGGTCGCGATGACCGAGACGATGAAGCGCAGGGCCGCCGAGGTCGCGGCGGCAGCGGTCAAGGCGCGCGCACGGCTCGAGGCCGAGATCGAGGCGGAGGCCGTGGCCGCGGCAGCGGCACCGCCGACACCCGAGCCGCCGCCCGAGCCGCCGCCCGCACCGCAACCCGCACCCGAGGCGCAGATCATCCCGATCAGGCGCGCACCGACCGTGCCGCCGCCCCCGACGACCGTCGAGGTGCCGCTCGCCATCGATCGCACCGCGCTCGCGACCCAGCTCCGCGTGGCGAAGGCCGACCTGATCGCGAAGGAGACCGCCGCCGAACAGCTGCGTGCTCGGCTCGCCGAGGCGAAGGACGCCGTCGCGAAGGCGCGCGCCACGGTCGAGGAGCTGCAGTCGAAGCTCGACGACGACTAGAGCCCGCAGGCGGCGAGCGCTGCGACGAACCGATCGGGCTGTGGCGCCTCGACCTTCACCTGGGTGGCACCGAGCGGGAACGTGACGGTCTGCGCGTGCAGGAAGAACCCGTCGAAGCCGCTGAGCGGCCCGCCGCCATAGAGCGAATCGCCCGAGATCGGAGCACCGACGTAGGCGAGGTGGGCGCGGACCTGGTGCATGCGGCCGGTCCGCGCGTGGCACCGCACGAGCGCGTGCGAGGCAGAGGCGCGGTCCACCGAGAATGCCGTGTGCGCGGCGAGGCCATCGGTCTGATCGACGGCGACCTTCTTGCCGCGCTGAACGAGCGGGGCGTCGGACTCGCGGGCGACCGGTCGACCATCGACGATCGCGAGGTAGATCTTGTCGACGCGGCCGGTGCCAAACGCCTCGCGGAGCTCGCGATACGCCTCGAGGGAGCGGGCGGCGATCAGCGCACCGGAGGTGCCGATGTCGAGCCGATGGACGAGACCTCCGTCGCGGGGGTCATCGCCGATCGCGGCGCACTCCGGCCAGCGATGGGCGATGCCGTTCGCGACCGTGCCTAGCTCGCCGGCGCGCAGCGGCTGCGTGGGCATGCCCGCGGGCTTCGCGACGACGATCACCTCGGGACGCTCGAGCAGCACCACCAGACGCTCCGCGGCGGCTGGATCGGGCAGCGGACGGAAGTCCTCGCCGGTGACGGGCGCGCGCGCCAGCTCGATGACATCACCGGCCTCGACACGGTCGCCCTTCCTCGCGCGCTTGCCGCGGACGCGCACGCAGCCTTCATCGAACAGCTCCGCGAGCTGGCGGCGCCCCGCGTCCGGATAGTGGCGCGCCAGCTCCTTGTCGGCGCGGCCGGCGGAGGTCGCGGTGACGGTGACAGGTTCGCTGCTCATACTGCCTCGAGGAGAAGCGCCGGAGCGCTGGTGCCGGGAAGAAGCTCGGTCGCGTCGGCCGGCAGCTCGACGAGTGCGTTACAGGACACGAGAGACGACAGCATCGCGGAGCCTTGCTTGGGGTGCGGGTGCGCGATCAGGTGGTCGCCGTTGCGGACGACGTTGGCGCGGATGTAGTGCGCGCGGCCAGCTTGCTTGCGGTACCCGCGCACGAGCTGCACGGGTGCGCGCGGCCGTTCGACCGTGGTGGCGCCCTGCATCGCGAGCAGCGCGGGACGGATGAACAGCTCGAACGCCACGACGGTGGAGACCGGATTACCCGGTAACCCGAACACCGGCGTCCTGCGCTCGTCCTGCCGGAGGCCGAACGA
>JAYVLW010000870.1:0-6027 GCA_043759315.1 Myxococcales bacterium | reverse complement strand
GTCGTCCCACGCGCGGGGCGCTGCGGGCGGCGTGCTGTATGGGTGGTGGCCATGGCGGTGTTACTCCTGATCCTCTTGATGAGACGTCGGTCGGATCGGAACCGTTGCATTTCCGGTTCTCTTCCCGTCACAGGCAGTACGAGCGAGGACGCTGCCCGTTACCTGTGCACGTTGCGCACCGATCCTCGGAATCCACAGCCGACCATCCGGGTAGGACAGATCGCCACAGCAGAATCAGCTGCTTGGCGGATCGGCGGTCTCCCGAGAGCGGAAAACAGCGGCGCTGCACTCTAGATCGCCGCGCAATTTTGTCCAGGAGAAATGACCCATGTGTCAGCCCCGGCGACAACCGTCGACCCGGCGACACCCCCTGCGACAACCTGCGTCACCGACGAGGAATGGGCGCTTCAGTGCGTAAACGCACTTACGCCGAGGTCTTTTCGGCAGCGTCCGTACTGTTCTCGGCGCCGATGTGGCGAAGCAGTCGATCGAGCAGGGCCGCCTGGTCGGGGTGAATGATCCTGCGGGCGCGCGTGACCTCGATGAACTCCGCCTTGTCGACTTCCCACGATGCGCAGCGCGGTGACGCTCCGTCAGGTGCACGTCCGGCGAACCCGTGCACTCGCTTCTTCGATCGCGTGTAGTCGACGTATCCGAGATCCGTCAGCGGCTCCGTGTAGTCGAGGCCGGTCTCCTCGCGCGTCTCGCGGCGTGCGGTGTCCTCCATCGTCTCGTCCGGATCGGGCGCGCCCTTCGGGATGCCCCATGGTGCGCGGCGGTTGTAGTTCCCCGCAGGATGCACGAGCAGCACCTCGATCGTTTCGCCGACGTGCCGGTAGAGCAGGGTGCCCGAAGCAAGCTTTCCACGCGCGTCGGGCATCCCTCTCTTGACCGTGCGGCCCCACGCCGCCTGATGCAAGCTTCTTGCAACCGTTTCCAGGAATCTCAGCCAGTTGCCATCCCTGGTGGTTGCCGCTCGGTGCCTCGTGTACCGTCGAACACGATGAGCCAAGATCAGCGCCAGGCGTGGTTCGCGCGGATGATGGAATCGGGCCTCGAGCAGTCGATCTTCGCGCCGAGCGACGTCCTCGCCCACGCGACTCCCGACGTGCTCGCCTCGCACTTACCGCCCGAGCTCCTGTCCAAGGTCCTCACCGCCTCGCTCGCCGCCGGCTCGATGACGCCCGAGCGAGTCCTCGAGACCGTCACACCGGAGCTTCTCGCCAAGCATCTCCCCCATGACGTCCTGTGGGCGTGCATCGCGGCGGCCGCCGCCCGCGCCGGAGTCTCGACGTCGTGAACATGAAGGCGTTCTTCGTCGCAGCGCTGTCGTCCGCGCTCGACCTCGGCATCGCCACGCCGGAGGACGTGCTCAAGCACGCCACGCCGAACCTGCTCGCCGAGCACTTGCCGCGCCCGCTGTGGGCCCGCTTGCTGACAGCGTGCGTCGGCGCGCCGAAGGTCGATGCACAGCTCGTCGTCGAGACGATCGGGGTCTCGAACCTGTGCGAGCACATCCCGGCGCCGGCGATCTGGGCGTGTCTCGCCGAGATCGGGGCGCGCGCGCTCGGAGGGGCGATTCCGGTCGTCAAGCCCCCCTCCACCGGGCCGAAGCCGCTCGCATCGTCGAGCGCCGCCGGCCCGATCATGGGCGGCGAGATCACCCAGGTCGCCAGCGTCCCAGCGGCCCCTCGCGCGGTGGCTGCGAAGCCGCTCTCGATCGGCTCGCCGCCGCCCGTGGAGACCAAGCCAACGCCCGCGCCCCCGCCATCGAAGGCCGTCGGTACGAGCATTCCGGCGCCCGGTGCCGCGGTGCCGATCGGGCTCGACGACGTCGTCGCCGAGCTCGATGCCGAGTCGTCGCCGCCGGCCCGCGCGCGCACGCCGACCGGCCAGCGGTTCCGCCAGACCAACACGAACATCGGCCGGCTCGCGCAGGCGAACCAGCCGCGCCGTCCTCAGGCGCAGGCGGCCGTGACGCCGCCCGAGGTCCCGCCTGCGCGCCCGCGTCGCGGCGAGACCGAGATCGAGGTCGAAATCGAGACCGACGTGAAGTCGGACGACTGGCGCACCGCGCTCGCCGTCGAGGACGAGCAGCTCGTCGACTGGTCGTCATCGGAAGAGACCATGACGACGAGCGAAGGCGACGCACAGCCGCGCAAGCGCTGACCCCCCGCGCTGCGGCCGTGATCCCGACATCGATGTCGGGGATATCGGCGGAGAGCGCAGCTGGCGGGCCCCAAGTCCGGAACATCACTGCCGTCGGCGTGGCACGTGACGTGGACCACGATGACCCATGCTGGTCGCCCTCGTCCTCGCCCGTGTGATCGCCGAAGCCGGCTCGCCGGCGCCAAACCTCGACGACGGGGACGTGCTCCTGATCAAGCGACAGGGCGTGCAGATCGGCAACGGGTGCGCGCCCGGAGATGCTGGCGTCGACGCGGCAGCGGACGGCAGCGTCGATGCGGGACCGGCCGATGCGGGTGTGGGCGACGCGGGGGTTGGCGACGGGGGCATGCCCGGCTGCGAGACGATCGATGGCGACGCGGTGACCCTGATGGTGCAACCACGGTTCTCGCAGGTCACCACGGGCGCGCGGTTCGCGGTGCTGATGGTGACGCCGTCGCGGCCGATCCTCGAGGCGAGCTACGGCGCCGTGTTCGACGAGCTCGCCGACGTCACCGCGCCGCAGATCATCGAGCACGTCACGCGGATCCCGGACAAGTCCCTCGGCACACAGTGCGCTGTGGGCGGCTGCTCGTACGTCCCGCCGGAGCAGGATCCTTCGTGGACGCCGCCGACCGTCGGTGATGGCGGCGTCGGCAGCAGCGATGGCGGCTACACGGTGGACACCGTCGGGCCGTACCAGATCCTGCGCGCCGAACCGACGACCACCACGGAGCTCGAGACCTGGCTCCGCGACCTCAACTACCTGACGCTGCCGGCCGACGTCACCGCGGTCGCGCCGTACATCGAGCGTGGCTACACCGTCGTCGCGGTGCGCGTTCCGGTGGTCACGACCGCCGAGCGCGACCTCCCGCCCATCGCGCTGACCTGGGCGGGCTCGGAGCTGCGCCTGCCGGTGGCGCTCGGCACGCCCGCGGGGGGCACGCCGCGCGAGACAACGGTCTACATCGCGGCCGCTGGTCGCTACGAGCTCCCCGGTGCGGCGGTGCCGTTCGCGTGGCGCACGAGCTGGGGCCCCGAGGGCTTCTTGACGAAGAACGTCATCGTCTTCGATAGCGAGGGCAATCCCGACGACGATCCGGTCGCCGTGTCCGTTGCCGACGTGCTCGTGCACGAGACCACCGACGTCTACACCACCAAGCGCGTTCCCGTCACCGACTGCGAGGTCGGCTGCGGCTGTGGGGAGTGCAACGCCCAGCGGCCCGTGCGCGGTGACTGGCTGATCGTCATGGGCGTGGTGATCCTCACACTGCGGCGCCGGCGCCGGCGTCGGTGATACCGTCCGCGCATGCGCTCCCTTCGCCTCGTGCTGCTGATGGTGCTCGTGTCGTGTGGCGGTTCGCAGCAACGAAGCTGGAACCAGCCCGACCCAAGCGGCTGCGTCACCGAGAACCACATGTTCAGCCCGCCGACCACCGAGTGCGCGACGCACGCGGACGACGACGACAAGGATGACAAGGACGGCGAGGACAAGGACGACGACGACGACGAGAAGCCAGCGAAGAAGCCGGTCGCGGCCATCGGGAAGGGCGGGTGGTGGTGCTTCGCGAATGCCGAGTTCGGCGCATGTTCGCGGCGCCCTGGCGTGTGCGAGGCCGACCGCACCGGCGCCAACCGCAATGCGCCGCCTGACCAGCAGTTCCAGCCCTGCGGCTTCCGCCCGACGGCGGCGCTGTGCTCGCCGATCGCGTGCTTCACCACGCCCAATGCGTGCGCGCACTACGAGCGCCAGGTCGGCCGCGACGGTACGGCCTGCGAAGCGCGCGACTAGGTCGTGACGACGATCTCGAGCACGTCATCGACGAGCTCGATCCGATCGATGAACAGATGATCGAACGCCTGGTGAGCGCGGCCGTAGGGGCCGCCCTCGGGACTCGTCGCGGCGTACATCGCGCGGAAGCCGGCGCGGATCGCGTCGAGGATCTGGCGCAGCGAGGCGCCCGCCGCCGTCGAGATCACGCCCGCGTACGGCTTCTCGAACGGGTAGTCGAGCGTGAACCTGAGCGCAGGCTCGGTGGCCACGATCTCGTCGATGTTCGCGAGCGGCGCACCGAGGTGGAGGAAGTCCACGCTGTCCACGCGCCACGGCGTTTCGAAGATCACTCTGGGCTTCATAACTTGAGCAGGACCGCTGCGTGGGACAGGTGTAGCAGCTTGCGCTGCGCGAGTGTATGCGCCAGCGCCTCCCGGACCGCCTCACTGTGGTCATACGCCCGCGTGGTCGCGTAGAACACCTCCACCGCGGCGCGGTCGAGCTGGGCGACGTCCGCGGTCGGCGTGAAGTCGGGGTGCGCGAGCAGCAGGTAGCGGAGCAGGGCGACCCGCAGCAGCAGTTGCATCACGTGATCGAGCAACGTGGATGACAACGGGTACCAATCCTGGAGCCAGTAGTTCGCGGCGTAGCGCTCGAAGTATCGCTCGAGACGCGCTGTCTGCGCGGCGGACAGCTCCTTGCGCCGCGCGAGGTGCGCCGCCCAGATCCGCTGCGGCCCGAGGGCCATCAGCTGCTTCCACGGATCCCCCGGATCGGGTACGCCCTGGGCGAGATGGCGCGCGATCGTGCCGACCACGCGCGTGAACGCCGGCGCGGCGGTCAGCCTCGACTGGATCATTCCCATCACCGAGCCGAGCGCGGCACCATCGATCGGGCTCGCGGTGAGCTGTGCGTGCAGCTCGGCCATCACCTCGGGCCGACGGATCTCGGCGAGCTCGTGCGCGAGCTTCTCCGGTTCGTGCGTCGTCGCGGCGCGATGAAAGAACGACCCCACCCGCTCGCCGAGCGCCGCGGTCGCGTAGAGGCGACTGGCGAGCGGCACCGTGGTGTCGGTGCACATCGCGATCAGGGCATCGCGCACCCCGACGAACGGCGTCAGGTACGGCACCTCGTCGTCGGGCGTGACCTCGTATCGCACCTTGAACCGGCCGAACGGCTCGGACCGCGCCGCGACGAGGCTCTCGGTCGCGTCTCCGAGCAGGCACAGCCGCACCACCTCGGGGCACGACATCCGCCCGGTCAGCTCGAGTCGCTCGGCGACCCGGCCGATGAACCGGGGATACGCGCAGCAGATCTCAGGAAGCACCTCCTCGCCGAGGCGCGCGTGGAGCGAGCACAGCCCGGAGGGATCGAGCTGCGTGCACGTTCCATCGGCCTCGCGCTTCGCGAGCACGACGAGCGAGCCGCCGCGCCCGTCGGGGATCCGCTTCAGCATGTCGTCCGCGGGCGGTCCGATCGCCGCGGTCAGCCGTGCGTGATCCTCGGCGGAGATCGGGATGTCCCATGCCCTGCAGCACGTGTCCTCGCAGTCGCCGCCGAGGCAGCGGAACTGCGTCATGTACGGCGCGGCGACCAGCTCGTCCATCCGCGCCGACTATAGCCCTTGCGGCGGAACATGATCTTCGTCAGGCGCCGGTCCGCTTCCGCATCACGTTGCGCGCCTTGCACGCGGGACACTCGAGATACCGCTCGAACGCCTCGGCGTCGGGAGACGGGTAGACATCGCGAACCACGAGGTCATCGGCTTTGCAGTCGGGGCAGCGAATTCGGGCGGTGGGATCCTCGCCGAGAGCGACGCCGCCTTCGATCCATGAGTGACCCATGGGTCGATGTAGCGCCGAACGCCTGTCGAAGGTAGCGCTGGCCGAGCGTCGTGGCGGCCGGAATTCGATGGCGGCCGCCCGGTAGTGCTCGGCATCGGGTTCGGGTTCGGGTCCGGTTTCGGGCTCCGCACCGTCTCGTGTTCGGCATCGGCATCGGGTGGGGCATCGGCATCGGCATCGGCATCGGCATCGGCATCGGCATCGGCATCGGCATCGGCATCGGCATCGGCATCGGCATCGGCA
>JAYVLW010000869.1:0-2519 GCA_043759315.1 Myxococcales bacterium | reverse complement strand
GTACCTGCTGCATGAACCCCGTCTTTCGCGGGCGACCGTCTGTGCCGCATCGTTGCCGTCATGGCCGACCCGACGCCTCGCCCCAACTCTGCACCGCGTAAGCGGATCCTGTCGCCGCCGCCGGCAGTGCGCCTCGCTCAGCTCGTCCGCACTCCGACGATCGCGCGACCGCCGGTACGCGATGGCGAGGTCGTCGTTGAGGTCGGTGGCGCGCGGATCACGGTCGCCCCGAACGCCGATCTCACCGCCGTGGTCACGATCCTGGCGCTGCTCGGAGGCCGGTCGTGATCCCGCATGGCGTCGAGGTGTTTGTCGGACTCGATCCGATCGATCTGCGCTGGGGATTCAACCGGCTGACAGGCCTGGTGACCGAACACCTGGGCCGCGACGCGCGGAGCGGGGCGTTGTTCGTGTTCTTCGGCAAGCGGCGCGAGGCTCTCAAGGTCCTGTTCTATGACGGGACCGGCGTGTGTCTGTTTTACAAGAGGCTGGACAAAGGGACGTTCCGAATTCCGACCGCCATCGATGGCGAGACGATCATCGCGATCGAGGAGCGCGAGCTCGACGACCTCCTGGATGGTGTCGACCTCCAAGCGACACCCGTCGCGCGACGGCGGACGACCCACTGACTTCGTGATCGTCGGATCTCGACAGCGCGATCCCGGTCGCGTAGGAGAGACAAGTGGTCGCGCGCGAACCGATACCGATGAGTGATTCGACCACGGTGACGCGTGTCGCCGAACTCGAGACGCTGCTTGCTGCGGAGCGATCCAAGCTCGAAGCGCTGACGATCGAACACAATCTGCTCAAGCTGGCCTTCGAGGACCTTCGGCTCAAAGTCGCGCTGGCCCACCACCGACTCGTCGTCGCCCAGGCCGAGCGGCTCGATACGAAGCAGCTCGAGATCGAACTCGGGCATCGGATCGCCGAGCTCGACGAGCTCAACCGCAAGCTCGGGCTCGCAGCGGACCCTGTCGGTGCGCCAGTGGGCGCAGGCGCCAATGGCGAGCCACCGCCGAAGAGCAAGACCACGCCGAAGGGCCGACGCGACCTCCGCGACATCGAGCTGCCGGAGCAGCGGATCGAACTGCTGGATCCGGACCTCGAGGGCAAAGCCGAGCGTATCGGCTACGAGGAGAGTCGCACCCTCATGTGGCGTCGAGCTGGTCACACACGGCTCGTGATCGCGCGCGCCAAGTACCGCGACCAGGGTCCGGTCGGCGCTGATGGTACCGATGTCGCCGCTGATCCGATGATCGTCACCACGTCGATGCCGCCGCAGATCCTGCCGCGCTCGATCGGGACGCCATCTTTGTTTGCGCACGTGGTGAACGAGAAGTTCTGCTACGGCATGCCGTTCCATCGCCAGGCCGATCGCATGGCGCACCTCGGGGTCTCGATTGATCGCAGCTTGATGGGCCGATGGGCGGAGCACCTTGGCGCCACCGTCGGTGCGACCGTCGTCCACGCGATGCGCGACGAGGCAATGCGCACCGCCTTCTGCATCGCGACCGACGCCACCGGCGTCCTCGTCCAGCCGATTCCCGGCGGCGACCAAGTCCGCCGGGCCTGCAAGCGTGCCCACTTTCTCGTTCAGATCGCCGACAACGATCACGTGTTCTTCGAATTCCTCGCCAAGGAGACCTCGGCGACGATCGGCGAGCTGTTCCGCGGCTTCTCCGGCTATGTCCAAGCCGATGCCAAGAGTGTCTACAACTTCCTCTACAAGCCACCAGGCCAGCGCCCGCCGCCCGATGACGATGCGGCGCCCGACCTCGCCGAGCGCGCCGAGGTTGGGTGTTGGGCGCACGCGCGACGAAAATTCTGGGAGGCGGCGATCACCACGAAGGATGTCGTCGCGCGCGAGGGCCTCCTGCGCATTAAGCGCGTCTTCGACCTCGATCGGACGTGGAAGAACAAGCCGGCGAACGAGATCAAGGCGCTCCGTGACCTGCACCTGCGTCCACATACCGACGCCTTCTTCGCGTGGGCTCGCGAGCAGTACGAGCTCGTCAAGGATCGGCGCGGCATGCTTCGATCCGCCCTCGGCTACGCCGTCCGCCAGGAAGCCGCGCTCGTCCGCTTCTTCGACGACGGCCGCCTCAAGCTGACCAACAACGCCTCCGAGCGCGAGCTTCGTCGCATCGCCACTGGCCGAAGGGCGTGGCTCTTCGTCGGTAGCGAAGACCACGGCCAGGCCGCCGGCAACCTCCTCACGCTCATCGCCTCGGCCCGCCTGCATGGCCTCGACTCCGAGGCCTACCTGCGCGATCTGTTCCGAGTCCTGCCCCACTGGCCCAAGGGGCGCTACCTCGAGCTCGCTCCGAAATATTGGCGTGCCACCAGCGCCCGGCTCGACGCTGCTCAGCTCGAGGCTGAGCTGGGACCACTCACCGTCCCGACCGAACTGCCGCCCACGCCGGAGCAGACGGCTTCGAGCTGAGCGCGGCGCGAGGGTCACGCACTCAGGCTGCCATCAGCACCGCAGTTCGGGAAGACGGGGTTGATGCAGCGCGTAC
>JAYVLW010000868.1:0-12055 GCA_043759315.1 Myxococcales bacterium | reverse complement strand
CAGACGTCGAGTTCGGTATCCACGCCGGAATCAGCGGCATTCCGGCCGCCGGTGTCACCGATATCCAGGCGAGCGTCGACGGACGCTACAAGAGCGGTGCAGGCATCTCCGGAAAGCTCGCCGTCCAGCGCGCGAAGCTCGGTGAGGTCATCGCGGACGGCAGCGTGGACGTCGAGGGCGGCAAGTTTGCCGGCGGCTCGCTCCACCTGCTCGCGGACTTCCCGTCGCTCAAGATCGAAGGCCGCGGCACGATCCTCCCTGGTGAGCTCGGCGGACTGAACACGACCGCTGATCTCACCGTGACGCCGGGCGCGGACACCGCGCTCGCGAAGTTCGTCCAGTCCGGCAACATCCATGTCGCGCTCGCGAACTGGAAGCTGACGGAGGCGACCGGCACGCTGAACCTCGTCCCGCCGAGCTTCCTGCCGCTCATCGATCCGAAGATCGTCGTCAGCTACAAGGTGGGCGAGGGCATCTCGGCGTGCCTGAAGACGCAGTTCAAGGCCCCGATGGCCAAGAACGGTGAGCTCGGTAACTTCGAGGCCGGCTACAAGAAGGGCACCGGTCTCTACGCTCACATCGACTTCCCGCTCACGCTTCCTGGCTTCGAGCAGGCGACCATCGCCGGCGATCTCAACAGCGAGGAGATCAAGCTCTCCGCGAGCCTCAAGCCGAAGAACGCCACCCTCATCAAGGAAGCGAAGATCGAGGCCGGCTACAAGAAGGCCGGCGGGTTCTACGTGCAGGGCACGGTCGTCCTGCATGCCTCCGACGAGCTCGAGCTCGAGGTCGGCCTGCGCTACGACGGCAACGGCCTCTCGGTCGTCGGCCTCACGCCGAAGGAGAAGAACGAGGACAACGCGGACCACGAGGTCGCGGGCTTCAAGCAGCACATCAACATCCCGCTGCTCACCGTCGGCGTCGCGTCGCTGAATCTCCAGTTCGGCATGGGCGTGGCCGCCGGCTACCGTATGCCGAAGATCAAGTTCAAGAACCCGGTGATCGAGGGCGGTCTCGACGCGCTCGACAGCGGTCAGCTGCCGGCGATCTCGTTCGGTGGTTCGATCGCCATGGGCGCGTACGTCGCGCTGACGCTGTCCGTCCAGATCGTCGGCCAGATCCAGCTCTTGATCGCGAGCTGCGATGCCGGTATCGGCGCGGAGATCTGCGCGCGGTTGAACCTCGAGCTCGGCGCCGACGTCAACGGCCGCTTCGCGCCGGGGCAGGGCGCGCTGATCCAGATCAGTCCGTATGTCTCCGCTTCGCTCGACCTCATCGCGTCGCTGATCGCCACGCTGCACGCCGAGGTGTGCTGGTTCACGATCGTCGACAAGAAGTGGACGCTCGCGTCCGCGAACCTCGCGCACATCGAGCTCGGCAAGTTCGCGCCGTTCAAGGACATCGGCCTGCAGCTCGGCGGCCCGGGCGGCACGAAGCTCGTGAACGGGCTCGCGCTCAAGGAAGACGCCTTCCAGCAGATCGAAGAAGGCGTCAAGAAGGGCGGCAAGGACGTCGCCGACGAGGAAGCGAACAAGGACGCGCGCGAGAAGGTCAAGCCCGTGCTCGACGCGTTCAAGGCCGCGTCGCACCAGTTCGAGAACCTGCCCGAGGGCTGGCAGAACGGCATGACCGTCGCCCCCGTGAACTTCAACTCGATGTTCCCCGGCGTCGACAACAAGGCGTGGGACTACTACCAGGACAACGCGGATACCGCGGAGACCGTGTATCCGGCCGGCGCCTGCAAGTCGCCCGTCGAGAAGCTCTCGAAGGCCGTCGCGATCATGGCGCGCCGCAATCCGTTCGCCGCCGGCATGCTGATCCTCGGGTGGCGCCGCGCGCAGATCGCGCACATGGGCGTCAACCCCGATACCGGCGTGAACGTCGTCCAGGAGCGCGAAGAAGTGCAGGCGATGATCGAGGCCAAGTACCAGGCCGATCTTCTCGCCGCGCAGCAGAAGCAGAAGGAGCAGGACGAGGAGCACGCGCGCCACGTCGCGCTGCAGGCGCAGCAGTTCGGCAAGGCCGAGATCGATCACGCGAAGCTCGGCCAGCAGCAGAAGGCCGAGGCCCACGCGAAGACGGAACGCGGCCAGACCGCGCTGAAGGAAGTCGACAAGCAGCTCGACGTCGCGTCGGTGAAGGCGGAGAAGGAAGGCGCGAAGGAGAAGCCGAGCGCGGTCGCCAAGGCGCCGCCACCTCCACCGCCGCCCGAGGTCCCGCTGCCGAAGCCGCTCGCGAAGCCCGCGCCGATTCCGGTACCGCCGCCCGTGCCGCTGCCGCCGCCGGCGCAGGTGCTGCCGCCCGTGACGCTGCCGGCGTTGCCGACGAATCCCGGCGTGGACATGAAGGCCGCGGCGCCGATCGCGCCCCAGAAGGGCAAGCCCGAAGTCCAGAGCCCCGGCGCGAAGGAAGCGCCGAAGGGCGGATCGCCCAACCCGACGCCCGGTGCCACGAGCAACGCCACGCAGAGCGGCGGCGGTGGTGGAAGTCCAATGCCAGGCGGCAGCGGCGGCGGCGGCGGCAAGGCCGGTGGTGGCGGCGTCGGTGGAACGTCGACGGTGGCCCCGGCCGTGGCCGCGGGCCCGGCAGGTATCGTCTCGCAGGGCAGCGCGCTCGACGCGAAGAAGGCGGAGCTCAGCGGCAAGTCGGCGCCCGGCAAGGCTGCGCCCGGCGGCAAGCCTCCCGCGGCTCCGCCGGCAGCAGCAGCAGGGAAGCCTGCGGGCCCTGCGCCTGCGGGCACACCCGCGAGCGGTTCGAAGGCTCCGGGCGGCGGAGCACCACCAGCCGGCGACAAGGCGGCGGCTCCCGGTGGAAAGCCGGGCGGTGGCGCGCTCGATCCGACGGTGCAGAAGGTCGTCGATTCCGGCAAGGCCGACGAGAACCAGCAGAAGTCGACGCTCTCGGCGCAGGACAAGGACTTCCAGGCGAAGGTCGACGCGAAGTCGAACGCCGCGAAGGCCGAGACGAAGAAGCTCGACGTCGCTGCCGAGGAAGCGAAGAAGAAGAAGGAAGAGGATGCGAAGAAGGCGGCCGCCGCGGCCGCGGCAGCGTCGACGCCGGGCGCGGATCCGGCGAAGCCGGGCGACAAGCCCAAGGGCCCGATCGGTCAGAAGGTCGTGCTCGACATCCTCGGCGAGATCCATACCCAGTACATGGAGACCACCGGCGTTCCGATGGTCGCGAGCACGCCGATGCAGGTGTCGGCGAAGCTCGACGAGATCGACGGCACGATCTCGAAGGCGCCCTCCGACATCAAGAACTACGCGAGCCCCCGCATTGCCACCGCGCGGGCACAGGCAACGGAGCTCGCGAGCCTCGGCGCCAAGGCCGCCGGGGGCGACGCCACCGCGCTGACCGCCGTCACGCCCGCGCAGCAGACGCTCGCGCCAGCGCTCAAGAACTCCTGGTCGTGGGCCAAGGTCGCGGCCGATCCGGCGGTCACCGGCGGATCGATCGAAGACCCGCTGCTGCACCCCTACTACGCGACGTTCAAGGCGCGCGTCGCCACGCTGTCGTCGGCCGGACATATCAACGTCGACGTTACCCAGTTCGCCGAGGCGACCTGGACGAAGATCTGCAAGGGCGTGAAGGCCGCGAACCCGGCGATGACCGACCCCAAGGCCTACTCGGACTTCGAGAAGGGCTGGCTGGACATGAAGTCGCCGAGGTTCCTCCAGGCGATCAGCGAGTTCGATCACCTCGGCAAGGAGATCGCGAAGGCCGCCTCGACCTCGCTCGCGAAGGCGCAGCATTTCGGGTTCTGGTCGAAGGACGAGGGGCGCGCGCTCGCCGAGCAGATCAGCGACGTCACCCTCGAGACCTCGGCCGTCGGCGCGCTGATGGATGGCCTGCCGACCCTCGACGGCAAGAAGGCCGGATGGGACCCCGAGATCTGGGGCGCGCTCTCGCACGCGTACGCGTCGGCGATCATCCCCGAGGTCGTCAAGGGCAAGAAGATCAACGTCTGCATCGGCGCGGGCGTGCCGCCCGGAAACATCTGGGAGGCCGTCGAGTCGGTCGCGCTCACCAAGGGTCTCGAGCGCGTGGGCATGTCGCTCGAAGCGGTCAGCACCTACTACGGCGCTGCGGCCAAGTCGAAGGCCAACCGCAAGGAGGTCGATCACACCAAGCAGGCGGGCGGCATCAAGGGATGCGTGTTCGTCGGCCCGCGCAGTGGCGCGATCGCTGCTGCGAACGCGCACTTCGCGAAGCTTACCGACGCGCCCGCGGCGACGCCTGCGACGGCCACGCCGCCGCTACCCGCGGCGGGCGCGACGCCGATGCCGGTGCCTACGACGGCAACACCCGCTCTTGCCTCCGGCGCCAAGGCGCCCGACGGCAAGACGCCCGACGGCAAGACGCCCGACCCCAAGGCGGCAACTGCTCCGACGGCGGCAGTGGCCGCACCGCCGGCAGGTGTCAAGACGTCCGACGGCAAGACGCCCGATCCAAAGGCGGGCGCCGCCGCACCGACGGCAACGGCCAAGACGCCCGACGGCAAGACGCCCGATGGTAAGGATGACAAGACGCCCCAACCGGACGCCGTCACCGTGCCGAAGTCGATCGTCGTGCCGAGCGTGATCAAGGCCAAGGAAGCGTCCGCTTCCCTCGAGACAGACGCTCTCAAGATGACGGCGCCCGTCGAGTTCAACAAGGGCGGAGACCCGCTGCTGGTCACCCAGCGCGTGGTCGAGACGAAGCACGGGACGCTCGACACGGCCAACGGCACCCTCACGCTTGCCCCGGCACTCGATGCCGCCGTGCTCAAGTCCGCGACGAGCGTTCAGGAGCTCGCGTCGCTCGTGGCCGCCCGGTTCAGCGTGGACAAGGTGAAGATCACGAAGACGGGCAACACGTTGCACATCGTCGTCGGAATCAACCCCGACGCTGAAGCGGCGTGGCTCGAGATCAAGGACTTCGGCGACAAGTACTACATCGGTGAGGCCAGCAAGCGCGAGCCCACGCTCGGCGCGGTCAATCCCGGAGTCGGCGCGCTCGAAAAGCCGAAGATGCTCGGCACCAAAGACAAGGTGTCTGGCTTCGTCGTCAACACGATGACCACCGCGAAGGAAGCCCTGCCGGGAATGGCCACTCGTTATACGAAGCCAGGTGCCGCGTGGGCGAAGAGCAAGATGGAGTCCATCGCCGCCCAGCGTACCGGCGTCGTGATCGGGGTGAATGGTTTCAATCGTCTCGACTCGACGGCCGACGGTGAGGCAATGACGGCGATCAATGCCGCGGCGAAGGGGATCACGCCGAGCGGCCCGGCGTTCACTTCGTTCGGGTTCCAGTGGGAACCGAACTGGATGGACAAGGCGACCAACCAGCCGATCTCGCTCGAGAACGTCCGCAAGGCCTGGAAGGCACTGCCGGCGGACGCTGAGCGCGACGCGAAGATCAAGGCGCTCGAGGGCACCCTGGCAACGCGCCAGACGAACCTGCCGTATGGCGTGATCCGCAGCCTGATCGCTGATACGCATGGCAAGGCGGTCGCGGAGCAACTGAAGGCCTCCGGGTGGGTTGATCCGATTCACATCGTGACCCAGGACTCGGACGGATCGGTGACGGACGCCGACGGCGTTGGACTGCTCGCGGCGTATGAAAAGGTGCTGAGCGAGATGGAACGTCATCCGTTGATGACGATCGGCGGCTATCACTTCAAGGGCCTCGACTGGTCGAAGGCGGGTTCGGAGCATCGAAAGCAGCTCACCGAGCTCGCCAACGAGATCGATCGCGTGATCCGCGCGTACATCGAGAAGGTCGCGCCGCAGGTGCTCTACCCGACCGAGCCGAACATGCTCGTCAAGGCGTTCGACGAGAAGCACAAGGACGGCCTCTACGATCGCGACATCAAGAACGGGTTTGGCCCGGGCGCGACCGAGGGTCGCAACCTCCGCGACAGCGTCCTGCAGGGTGAAGCGAAGGCGGAAGCCCAGGCAAAGCCCGAGGACAAGCGGGATCCAAAGCATCCGGCCATCGTCTCTGCTCCGTCCACGAGTATTGCGACCAGCCCGGTCCCCGGACCCGACCTCGCGCGGATCGCCGAGCTCCCACAGTTGATCGCCGCGGCGCCCGACGCCACGGACGAGGAGAAGGCTGCCAAGGCGAAGCTCGTCACGGAGCTCGCGGATCTGAAGAAGGAAGAGGAGAAGTCGCGGGAACGCGGCCTCACCGTCTATCCCGACAAGGTCGATCCCGCGAACCCGACGCAGGCGGTCATCGGACAGAAGCAGAATTATGCGGATCCGGAGACCACGGAGCGCGAGACATCGAAGGCGCTCGGACTGCCACGCGAGAAGGATCCGAACGACGCGTCACAACGCACGATGTCCCCCATGTTCGCGCCGCAGGCCGGCGTCGCCGCTGCGATGGGGTCAAACCAGACGCCGGAACAACGTGCTGCCGCTGTCGCGAAGGCAAAGCAGGACGTCGAGCTCGAGACGCAGCGACTCGCCGAAGACAAGAAGCTCAAGGACCTCGGCGAGCAGGTGAAGACCGCGCAGAAGGTCGCGCTCGCTGTCATCGACGCGATGAGCGGACCGGAGCTCGAGCCGGTCTGGGCGAAGCTGCGGCAGATCTTCGACGAGATCGAGAAGAACAAACCGAAACCGCCCAGCGGTGGTCCCGGTGGCCCCTCTGGTGGTCCGAAGCCGCCAGCGCCGCCGCCGCCGCCGCCGCCGTCACCGCCCCCGGTGATCAAGAAGCCACCACCGCCGCCGCCGCCGGTTGCGGCCGCACCGCCACAGCCGAAGCCCGCACCGCCCCCGCCCCCGCCACCGCCACCGCCTGCGCCTCCGCCAAAGCAGAGCGCGCCGCCGCCGGCGTCGACGTCCAAGCAATCAGCGTCGCCCACGTCGGGCGATCCGCCCGCTTCTCCCGTGGCGGCCGCATCGCCTGTGCCAGGTCAGTCCCCGACTCCGGTGAAGACGGAGAAGCCCGACCCGAAGGCCGATCCCAAGAAGCCCACGGAAGAGAAGTCGAAGTACGGCGCCGGCCCCCCGCCCGCCGGCTGGCAGTCCCGCGTGCGCGGAACCACTCCGTCGGAGTCGGTCGCCTCCGACGATCCGGGGCACACCTATCATGTCCTCGACGACGACAATGTCGTCGCGACGACGGAACCGGTGTTGCTCGCACCGCGCAGCGCGGTGTCGCAACGCGCGGTCGAAACCAAACCCAAGTCCGAGCAGCTCATCGTTGCCGCGTGCCAGCGGTTCGAGATCACGATCGGTAACCACATGGCGGGTGTCGCCAACGGTGCCGTGAAGGGTCTGATGGCGCAGGTCCACGGATACATCAAGGAGAAGATCAAGCCGTACAAGGATAACGCGGCGAAGGTCGAGGCCGAGCTTCACAAGCTCGGAGGCACCCTGTCGGAGCAATGGGCCGGGCGCATCCCGCGCGAGGAAAACGCGATCAACGCCGTGCTCAAGGGTGAAGGCAGCATTCGCGAGGCGATCACGCTGTTCACGAACTTCGTCGACAAGATCCTGAAGAGCGATCTCGCCAAGGGTTTGCCCGCCGGCGCGATGGAAAAGTTGCTCCCCGAGGTCAAGGAGCTCCCCATCGACGCGGCCGCCCGCGAAGCCAAGGCGGTGGAGCTGTACAACGCGCGGCGCAAGGAAGCCCAGGCGAAGGTGAACTCGGTCACTGGCACCTGGAAGGACAACAAGCTCGAGACGAAGGGTCACCAGAACGAATCGCGCAAGCCGTCGCACCAGCCTAGCCTGAATGCAACGGACAGCCCGATCGCAGGCGCGGAGTTCGGTGGCGACAAGGAAGGTGTGCCGCACCTCGATGGCCGCTATCCGAAGCCCGAGAAGACGGAGGACGGCAAGGACGCCTCGCGCGAGCACGACGATTGGTGGCTGCACGAGATGACGGTCGAGGAGTTCACCAAGCTCGGTGGCGTGCTCAGCCCGCGCGAGAAGAAGCTGTTCAACGAAGGCGTATACCGTCAAGCGCTCGCGGCGAGGAAGGCTTCGATCAAGGACGAAGCGTCACTTCAGAAGGCCATCAAGGAAGCAGAAGCCGAAGCGAAGAAGTACGTGCCGTGGGCCGCGGGCTTCATGGGCTACGATCTCCACTGGGGTGATGCACACCACGTGAACGCCGCATTCGAGAAGCTCAGCGTCCCCGTCGGCGCGGGTGTGTCCGGTACCACCGCACGCACGATGCAATCGATGGGATCTGTCGGCATCGATCCTGTGACCGGCCTGAAGATCTGCCTGGGCTACCTGCTGCCGATCCAGGCGCACAGCTTCTCCGAGGTGCGGACGGCGGCGGTCGCGATGGGTGTTCCGGGGTATGCTCCGGCACGCGGCTCGCACAACTACAACCAGACACCGCTCAAGGGCGACGTCGAATCGATGCCCGGCTGGGCCGAGTTCGACCGGCTGTATAGCCCGTCCGCGATCGGTGACGTGGCCGCCAAGAAGTAGCTACTCATGACCACCGCCAATCGCTGCGCCCCCGATGCTTGGGTCGTCGGCGCGCAGCCGTTGCCTGCCGATCCGACCGAGCACGACTGGCCCGGTCGCCCGGACGCTGTAGGTTGCAGTCACATCGTGTGTCTCTCGTGCAAGGCCGAGGTCGCGTCGCGGCCCGGGTTCTATCTCAAGCTCGGCGACGACGATCGCGCGCTGGTCTCGCAGCGCGCCGCGCAGCTGCGGGCGACCGACGACTGGGCATCGATCGACGGCGTCGAGGCAGCGCCGGAGTGCCGGCTCTACGCGTGCCGCTGCTTCTACTTCCCGGAGTTCACGCGCTCGCTCACCTGCGATCCGGAGAACGTGGACAACTCTGGCCAGGTCACGCGCAACCTCCCGTGGACCTGCGCCGGTCATCCACCGCTCGAGCTTCCGGTGCAGCTCGGAGCTCGCTCGTTCACCGACGCCGCTGCCCTCTCGATGGAGATCGCGAAGATCGCGACCGATCCCACGCAAGCGGTGGTCGTACGCGATCTGTACTACCGGACGCACCACGGCTCTCTCGACGCAATCGTGACCGATGCACTGGCGGAGGCGGCCCGTGGTCCCGCTCCGCTGGATCCCGCGTTGAAGGCCCTGTTCGAAGCGCAGACGGACCTGGCACCGCTCAGCTCGTTCGTGGAGGAGCTGATCCGGTATCAGCGCAAGCTCACCACCGCCGCTTCGGGGCGGCGAGAACAACTCGTCGATGTGCTCGCGCAGGCCGTGCTCCAGCGTCCATCCGGGTCCTCCGAGACCGGCACGCTCGAGCTGTTGCGAGACGAAGCGCTCGAGGGTGTCGTCACCTCGTCGCAGCTCGAGACGCTCGAGTATGCCGACGGCGCGTGGCTGGTCGCGCATGTCGAAGACCTGGTGGCCAGGAACCCCGACCGCGCCGGCGGGATCCTCGCGCGCGCGGGTCGCGCGATGCTCTCCACCAGTCCAGATCCTGATGGTGCGATGCAGACACTCTCGACGATCGCCCGCAAGACCGGCGCGACCGCCGCGACTCTGTCGGCAGGTGCCGAAGCCGCGCTCGGAGTCAGGGTGCTGGATAGCAAGCGGGTCCTCGAGGTAATTCGAAGCGGCGGCGCGAAATGAGTGGCGCCGCTGCGCCGATCTTTGCCTCTCGGATGCGCCCGGGCACCCTCGTGCCCGCGGCACGCGCGATGTACGAGCGCGGTATGTCGCGCAGCGAGGTGCTGACGGCGATTTACGGCGTCGACCTTCCCCGCGAGGCGGTGCTGATCGAGCGAGACTATGTCGCGGGGAACAAGCCCATTCGCGTGCGCTTCAACGCGCACCCTTGGGAGCTGATGATCCCGCTCGATCGCGGCGGGCCCAAGTTCATGATCGGTCCCCTCGGCGGCGAGGACGATGCGCGGGCCCTGGCGCAGGCGCCGAACGTCCTGCTCGTGGCGTGGCTCCGCTACGCCCGGGTGAAGAACGGCTTCTCGGTGATCGGCTACGATCTCGACGAGCTCCGCGCTGGTCGCTCGACGGTCGTCGGGTTGCCGCCCGAGCACAAGCAAGTGCCGACCTCCGGCGCTCGGTTCGAGGTGTTCGGACCATCGCTTCTCGACGTGTTCGCGAACGTGATCACCGCGTATCGCGCGAGCTGGGATGGCGACTACACGCGCGAAGCGGCCGAGGAGCAGAAGGAAGCGTCCGCCGAACTCGCCGGGATCGAGGCGCTGCGTGTCGAGCTTGCCAGCACACCATAGCGGTCGACGATGACGGACCTGCTCCCTCGCCCGCGGTCGATATCGCGAGGCGAAGGCGTGTTCTGCGGCGATGCACGCGTGGCCACCGTGGCCATGGATCCGGCGCTGCCCGCGCAGGGGTACCGACTCTCGGTCCGTGCGGACGGCGTATCGATCGTCGGCGGCGATCCGGCCGGCGCGTTCTATGCCGCGCGCACGCTCGCTCAGCTCGTCGAGCTACACGGCGCGGCCATCCCGTGCGTCGAGATCGAAGACCACCCCGACCTGCTCGTGCGCGGCGTGATGCTCGATATCAGCCGCGACAAGGTCCCGACGATGGCGACCCTGCGCGAGCTGATCGACATGCTGGCGAGCTGGAAGATCAATCAGCTCCAGCTCTATACCGAGCACACGTTCGCCTATCGTGCCCACGCGGAGGTGTGGGAGTCGGCGTCACCGATCACTGCCGAAGAGATCGTCGAGCTCGATGCGCACTGTCGCGAGCGGTTTATCGAGCTGGTGCCCAACCAGAACAGCTTCGGGCACCTCGAACGCTGGTTCATGCACGACCGATATCGGCCGCTCGCCGAGACTCCCGGCGGCATCGAGCTGCCGTGGGGCGAGATCACGAATCACCCCTTCACGCTGGCGCCGTCACCGGAGGGACTCGAGTTTCTCGACGGGCTGTATAGCGAGCTGTTGCCAAACTTCACCAGCACGAACTTCAACGTCGGCTGCGACGAGACGTACGACCTCGGCCTCGGTCGGTCGCGCGAGCGCGTAGAGGCAGTCGGTCGGCCGCGTGTATGGCTCGACTTCGTGCGCGACATCCACGCACTCGCGGCCCGCCACGGGCGGAAGATCCAGGTGTGGGGCGATACAGTGCGCAGGGCGCCTGAGCTGCTCGCCGACCTTCCGCGCGACATCACGATCCTCGACTGGGGCTACGACCGTGAGCGGAGCCTGGATGCGACCGCCGAGCGCCTCGCGCGCGCGGGCCAGCCGTTCTACGTGTGTCCAGGAACATCGAGCTGGACCTCGTTGACCGGCCGCACCGACAACGCGGTCGCGAACATCCTCGACGCCGTCGAAGCCGCGCACCTTCACGGTGCGAAGGGCGTCCTCGTCACCGACTGGGGCGACGGGGGCCATTGGCAACACCTGCCGATCAGCTACCTCGGCTTCGCGTGGACCGCGGCGCTCTCGTGGTCGCTCGAGGCGAATCGCGGGCTCGATCTCCCACGCGCGCTCGACCAGTTTGCATTCCGCACGCCCGGCCTCGGTCAGATCGCGTGGGATCTCGGCAACACGTACCTGAAGCCCGGATTCCGTCGCGGCAACAGCAGCATCCTGTACTGGCTCTACACGGCGACCCTCGCCGAGATGCGCCGCACGTGGGTGCCGTTGGTCAAGTACGGTACCCCGGCGTTCCTCGACGATGCGGCGGTGCAGCGCGGGATGCACGAGACGATCGAATGGATCGATGGGGTGCTGGCGCCGCTGTCGCGGATAGACAACGAGCTCGTGTGCCGCGAGCTGGCGCATGGCGGCGCGATGGCGCGTCATGCGGCTCGGCGCGTGCTCCGCGCGGAAGGGCTGCACGACGAGCTCGACGCGCTCGTCGCCGAGCTCGCCGCCCTCTGGCCGATCCGAAATCGCGTTGGAGGATTGCGCGATAGCGTCGCGAAGCTGAACGCCTCACGGGCGTTCCTTTGACGCGGAGAACTTCGACAGCGAACCTCGGCAGCCGGAGCTCGGTGACCGGTGGTGCTGGGTAAGCCTAACCGATGCGAGGCTGTGGTACTTCAGAGCTCTAGCGGAGGGTCCGCAGCGGCGACGGCAGGTACGGATGCAGAAACTAGCTAGATCCAGCGCTCGATCCTGAGG
>JAYVLW010000867.1:0-11539 GCA_043759315.1 Myxococcales bacterium | reverse complement strand
GCGACAAGGGGATCGTCTGCATTGATCGCCACGTCCCGCCGATGGTACCAGGACGGCACCCATGCACCAGCGCAGCGCCCACCGGTCCTTGCTCGTCGTCGGCTCCGTCGCGTTCGATGATATCGACGGTCCCTTCGGCCTTCACAAGGATCTGCTCGGGGGCTCGGCTTCGTTCATCACGCGCGCCGCCGCGTACTTCACGAACAAGGTCTCCGTGGTCGCCGTGGTCGGCGAGGACTTCCCGGCGAAGTACGTCGACGAGATGGTCGCGGCGGGCATCGACTGCTCGGGTATCGAGCGGGTCAAGGGAGAGACGTTCCACTGGGTCGGCAAGTACGCGCCGGACCTCGTCACGCGCGAGACCCTCGACACGCGTCTCGGCGTGTTCGCGGATTTCCAGCCGAAGCTCCATGACTCCCACAGGGACGCGCAGCTCGTGCTCCTCGGCAACATCGATCCGGCGCTCCAGCTCGACGTGCTTCGCCAGGTCAGGGCGCCGGCGCTGGTGGCGACCGATACGATGAACCTGTGGATCAACATCAAGCGCGCTGACCTCGAGAAGGTGTTCGCCAAGACCCAGACGCTGATGCTGAACGACGAGGAGGCGCGCCTGTTCTCCGGCGAGCACAACCTCCGCAAGGCGGCGGCCATGATCCTCAAGGCAGGCCCGACCAGCGTCATCATCAAGCGCGGTGATGCCGGCGCGCTGCTGTTCCACGGCGGCGGTGTGTTCGCGGCGCCGGCGATGCCCCTGTCGGACGTCAAGGACCCCACCGGTGCGGGCGACAGCTTCGCCGGCGGCCTCCTCGGCTACCTCGCGTATGCAGGCGACATGTCCCCGTCGACGATCCGCACTGCGATGATCATGGGCTCGGTGATGGGCAGCTTCGCCGTCGAGAAGTTCTCGGTCGGCGGCATCCAGGGCCTGACCACGCAGCGGATCCAGCAGCGGTTCGACGAGCTCGCCGAGCTCGCGCACTTCGAGCGCGTTCGCCTGTAGCGCGAGCTCAGTCGGTCTGCGGGTACTCGCCGGACATATCTGCACCGGCCTGCGTGGCGACGGCGGCCTTGTTGTCGGCGTAGAACTCGGCGACGAGCAGGTCGTCGAACTGATCGGCGAACCGGCCGACGCCCGCGACCAAGGTCGCGAACTCCGTCGCGTCGATGCCCTTCAGGGCGCGACCCGCGTGGAGCACGATCCAGCCATCCGGCTGCAGCGCGAACGAGGCGATGCCGCCCATGTACGCGTTGTGCTCCAGGAGCTTCGTGAAGAACGGCAGCTCCTTACCCGGCGGCACCGACCGAAACAGCGGCGCGATGGCGACCACGGCGGATCCGGAGATCCCCGCGATCACGAACGCCGAGCCCCACTGGAGTCGCACCAGCTGCTCGTCGATCTTGACCGCTTTCTCGGCCAGACCGCTGCCCGTCAACAGCTCGTCGAGCGTCGGCATCAACGCAATCCGCCGAGCTCGAGCGTCTCGTCGATCCCGAGCTTCTCGACCATCTTGTTGATAAAGTGATCCATAGGTGACGGAGCGTACGCGGGAGCGGAGTTTGTGGGCGTGGGGATGGCGGGAAAAGTTCCCCGATGACGCGGCGCGCGCGGGGCTGAGCCAGCTCGCACGCGTGCTCGTTCCGCACGCCGTCACGGCGCTTCGCCCCCTGCCGCCCGACGAGCCCGAGGTCCCTGTCCCCACCGTCTCGATCCCCGAGGCGCTGGCCGCGTTCAGCTCGCAGGCGCCGCGCGATCGCGCGATGCGCTCGCGCGGCCGCGCGTTCCCCGATCTCGTCCTTGGGTTCGCGAACGACTTCGCCGGCGCGCCGGCCGTGGTGTGTCGGCCGCGCGACGATGCCGAGGTCGCCCGCGTCCTCGAGATCGCCGGCGAGCGCGCCTGGGCCGTCGTCCCGTTCGGCGGTGGCACGTCGGTGGTCGGCGGCGTCGATTCGGCGCTCGCGCAGGGCGATCGCCCCGCGGTCATCAGCCTCGACCTCGGCGCGATCGCCGGTGTGCGCGAGGTCGATGTCACGAGCCGGCTCGCGCGGATCGGAGCCGGCACGCTGGGCCCTGCCCTCGAGGACGAGCTCGAGGCCCACGGCCTGACCCTCCGCCACTATCCGCAGTCGTTCGAGTTCTCCACCCTGGGCGGCTGGCTCGCCACGCGCGCCGGCGGTCACTATGCGACGGGCCCCACGCGGATCGACGAGCACGTGCACGCGATCACCATGGTCACGCCGCGCGGCACCCTGACCACCCACCGCCATCCCGGCTCGGGAGCCGGCCCCGAGGCGCAGCGCCTCGTGCTCGGCTCCGAAGGCGCGCTCGGCGTGATCACCGAGGCCTGGATGCGCGTGGTCCCGCGCCCGAGGTGGCGCGCCACGGCGAGCGTCGCCTACCAGGACTTCGCCCAGGCCGTGGCCGCGGCGAAGGCGCTCGCGCAGTCCGGCCTGGCCCCGAGCAACGCGCGGGTTCTCGATGCGAACGAAGCCCGCCTCCACCGTGTGCGGTTCGACGGCACGAGCGTGCTGCTGATCGGCTTCGAGTCCGCGGACCATCCGCTGAGCGCGTGGCTCGCGCGGGCCGTCGAGCTCGCCAAGGATCACGGCGGTGAGCTCGTCTCGGGTCCGTCGGAGGCCGACGAAGCGACCCGCACCGGCGCCGCGGGCGCGTGGCGCCAGGCGTTCTTCGATGCGCCCTACCTCCAGTCCGCGCTGCTCTCGATCGGCGTGCTCAGCGACACGTTCGAGACCGCGTGCACGTGGACCCAGTTTCCCGAGCTCCACGCGAAGGTGACGAGCGCGGTGCAGCGCGTCCTCGACGAGGAGTGCGGTGGCGGCATCGTCGCGTGCCGGTTCACGCACCTGTATCCGGATGGTCCGGCGCCGTACTACACGTTCGTCGGGCCGCTACGCGCAGGTGGCGAGCTCGCGCAGTGGCGCGCCCTCAAGACCGCCGCCTCCGAAGCGCTCACCGCTGCGGGCGGGACCATCACGCACCACCATGCGGTCGGCCGCACGCATCGCCCCTGGTATGACCGCGAGCGCCCGCCGCTGTTTGCCGATGCCCTGCGCTCCGTGAAGCGCGACCTCGATCCGCACGGCGTGCTCAATCCCGGCGTGCTGATCGACGAGCTCAGCGCTCGCCCGCTGCGTCGGCCTTGACCTCGACCCGGCGCGGCGGCAGCGGCCGCGTGCGACCCAGCTCGACCTGGCCAGCCATCACGCCGACGTGAACCGCCATGCGCAGCAGGCTCACACCCTGGCGCACCGCGAACAGCGTGATCGCGCCTTCGACGCCGTACATGGGATGGCCCTGCGCGAGGAACGCGTACGCGGCGGTGATCAACAGAAACAGCATCCAGCCAAACCCCGCATGGACGAGCGTGAGCGGGTGGGTGAGCACGTACAGCAAGCTCCGGAAGTACGTGGCGACCACACCTGGATCGTGGCTGTCGTGGCGGAGCGTGAGCTCGACGCGCGCGTAGTCCGCGACGGTCCAGAAGAAGTGAAGCAGCAGGAGCGTGGGGACGAGCGCGATCGCGAGCGGACCCAGCAGGTCGCTCATCGTCAGCATTGTCTCGACGCGAGCGAACACGTACCCCATCCCGGTGCCGAACACGAACAGCACGACGACCCAGCCGGGCAGGGAGCACAGCGCGAGGCGTACGTAGGCGAGGTAGGTCTGCGCGCCGCTCGCGCCGAAGCAGCGCGCGGTCTCGCCGCGACTCTCGGGGCGCTGTGCGAACACGCCGTAGAGACCGCCCACGAGGAAGAACGAGACGAGCTGCCACACGACCAGCGCACCGAACACGATGGCGCCGATCGCGAGCCACGCGACGTGCCCGTGTCGGAGGCTCCAGATCAGCGCGATCAGGTCGCCATCGACGGCCTCGTCGAACATCGGCAGGTGCGCGAACGTCTGCGCGAGCACGATCGAGATCGGGATGATGCACGCGGCGGCGACGAGCATCTGCGCCAGGAACACGCCGAGCAGCGTGCCGGTGTAGCGCGAGACGCCCCGCGCGCCCGCGGCGAACAGATCGCCCAGCCCGAGACGGAGGCCGGTTTTCGGCGGCATCAGGGCCCCACCACCTGCATCAGCGTCTGGGCGAAGCTCGCGATCCACGCGGATGCGCGCAGCGAGGCGGCTCCGTCACCGTCGATCCGGTAGTGGTGCTCGATCGGCGAGTCGAGCGCGAGCTTGTTATCCGGATCGATCCACACCTCGGTGAGTGGCGTGGATCTCTCGATGACGAACCGCTCCCAGGCGCCGTGGCCCCTGTCGTCCCAGCGCACCCGCTGCGTGGACTCATCGGCGAACCGGAGCTCGAGATCGACCGGCGCGTGCATCGTGCCCGTGTTGGTGACGACGACCTCGCACAGGTAGCTGCCGGTCTCCTTCGCGTCCTCCTCGGTGACGGTCTTGCGCGTGCCACCATCACCGAACACGCCGCGCGCTGGATGGGCTCGACGGCAGGCCGCGGTGCGAAGGCCGAGCTTCATGCCGCCGACGGACTGCCACACCGGCCCGAAGAAGGAGGTGAGATCCTCGCCGAGCTTCACGCTCAGCGTGTCGAACAGGTCTCGACCCGTGGGGTGCTTGAACGCCCACGTCTGTGCATACGCCTTCATCGCCTCGGCGAACTTCGTGGGCCCCACGGTTTGCTCGAGCGTCGACAGCGCGCGCGACGCGGTGTTGTAGGTAGCCTCGCTGTAGCTGTCGGAATCGACGAAGGCGAACGCCGCGCTCGCGAGAGGAGACGGCACGCTTCCCGGATCGTCGGCGATCGAGCGCAGCAGCGCGCCGACCGGCGCTTGCCAGCCACCCCAGTCCACGCCACTCGTCCGCGCGCCGTACATCGCGTCCATCACCTTGCCGTCGGCCCACGTGTTGACGCCCTCGTCGAGCCACGCCTCGACCGCCTCGTTCGAGGCCAGCATGCCCTGGAACCAGTTGTGCCCGACCTCGTGCACCGTGACGTACTCGGGCAGCCGCAAGCCCGGCCGCGCGAACACCGTGTCACCGCCGGTGGTGACGAGCGTCGGGTATTCCATGCCGCCGGCCCCGAACGCGGCGTCCATCGGCGGATCGACGATCGACATGATCGGCCACGGGTACGGCACGAACCACTGGCTGAACAGCTGGATCGCGCCGACCGCCGCATCGAGGTGACGTCGCGCGTAGTCCTTCTGCTCCGGGCGGGCGTAGACGCGGACCTCGACGGTGCCGTCGTCGAGCTTCGCCTGGCCGCTGATCAACTCCATGTACGGGTCGGCGACCCACACGAAGTCGTGGACGTCCTCGGCGTGATAGACGAGGGTGCGTGTACCCCCCGGGGAGTCGCTCGCACCGGTGAGGACGCCGGTCGCCGCGACCACGTACGTGTTCGGTACCGTCAGCGACACGTCGTACGTGCCGAAGTCCGCGAAGAACTCGGTGAACGCGTGTAGCGGCTGGCACTCCCAGCGCTCGGCGCCGGGCGCGCCGACGAGTACGCCGATCTTCGGGAACCACTGGCCGACGAGGTGGAACTCACCCTTGTAGCCGGTGCGCGCGAACACCTCGGGGAGCTGTGCGGTGAACTTGAAGTCGAGCTTGATGGTGGCGCCCGGTGCAAGCGGGGTGGGCAGCGTCAGCTCGGCGACGGTCTCGTCGCTGCCGAGCGCGAGCTTGCCGACCAGCTCCGTCCCACCGAGGGAGATGCTCTCGACCTGGATCCAGCCCCAGCCCGTGGACGATGCCTTCGCGCCGCGCATCGCGCCGCGTGACGAGCGCATGAATAGCGTCGACTCGTTCTTGAACGCATTGAGATACAGGTGGAACGGCAGCGACGTGAGGGTGCTGGTGCCGGTGTTGGTCCAGGTCAGCGTCTGCGTCGCGGCGATCTGGTGGCGCCCAGGATCGAGGCGCGCCTCGATCTCGTAGTTCGCGATCCGCGGCGATCTCGCGGCGCCCCCTCCGCGCAGGGCAGGGCTGCCATCGACCTTCGGCACCGGCCTGACCCGCGCGGTGCCGTGATCGCGACCGCATGCACCCACGGACGCGACGAGCGTGACGAGCACGAGGGCAGCGCGAACCACGCCCGTCTATACCACGCGATTCGCCGCACCTCTGATACGGTCGCCGCATGGACGAGGTCGTCGATCACCTGGCGCGCGTGGCGAAGTTCCTGGAGCGGTTCGGCGTGGAGCGCAACCTCACGCTTCCGGCCCTGTCTGCCGAAGGTGTCGGCTCGATCCAGCGCGGCTCGGCGGTCGTCACGATCCACGTCCTGACCGATCGCAACGTCCTCCTGCTGCTGTCCAAGGTCGCGGCCGCGCCGGCGCTCGATGCGACGAAGGCCACCCGCCTGCTCACGGCGTCGTTCGTGGAGACCGGCGATGCGGCGTTCGCACTCCACCCACAGACCGGCGATCTCTACCTGCGGATCCTGCGCGGCCTCGAGGGCCTCGACTACGAAGAGTTCGAGGACATCGTTCATTCGATCGCCCAGACCGCCGACAAGTGGGACGACAAGCTCGCCGCCGAGCTTGCATGAGCCTCGTGCTCGACTCGGCCGAGGCCACCGCGCGCGCCGGGGCACGGCTCGCCGAGGCCGTGCAGGGCGGTGATACGATCGCGCTGGTCGGCGATCTCGGGACCGGCAAGACCACGTTCACCGCCGGCCTCGTGGCGGCGCTCGGTGGTGGCGCGGCGGCGAGCCCGACGTTCTCGCTGGTCAACGAATACCGGCACGGACGCCTCTACGTGTGGCACGTCGACCTCTACCGGCTCGAGCGCGCGGCCGAGCTCCCCGAGCTCGGGCTCGATGATCTGATCGGCGACCGCCGCGGCATCGTCGTCGTCGAGTGGGCCGACAAGTTCGCCGTCATGCCGCCGGATCACCTGCGGATCGAGCTGGTCCACGACGGTGACCTGCGCCGCCTGACCGCCACCGGCACCGGCCCGCGCGGGACCGCGCTCGCCGGCGTGCTAGGGTCGGCGCGATGACCCGGTTGTGGATCGTCGTCGCACTGGCGCTCTGGATCTCGCCCGCCCGGGCCGATGGTCGGCTGACCTTCGATCCGCAGACGGTCTACAAGGTGCCCCTCGGCACCGCACCCGCGGACGGCCCGGTCGATGCGCCCGTGACCATCGTGTACTGGAGCGACTACGCCTGTGGCTACTGCTACCGCGTGCAGGCCACCCTCGATACGCTGACCCGGATGTACCCGGGCCAGCTGCGCTGGGTCCACCGCACGCTGCCGCTCGACGAGGACGAGACGGTCGGCGCCGAGGCCGCGCTCGCCGCCGCGGCGCAGGGGCAGTTCCGCCCGATGAACGATCGCCTGTACGCGCTGGCGGGCCGCGTCGATCGTGCCGCGGTCGAGCTGCTCGCGCGCGAGCTCGGGCTCGACATGTTGCGGTTCCGCGCCGACCTCGATACCCGCGCGTACCGCGCGCAGATCTCGGCCGATACCGCGGACGCGCGCGGCCTCGGCGTCTCCGGCACGCCCACGTTCTTCATCAACGGGCGCTCCGTGCACGGCGCGCAGGGCCTCAAGGTGTTCGTCGACGTGGTCGACGAGGAGCTCGCGCGCGCGGGCTCCTCGAAGGGCGGCTACGACCAGCTCGTCGCCGCGGGCAAGCTCCAGGCGGATGCACCTCCGGACACCGAGCACGCCGGCTTCGAGCTCGATCCGAACGCGACCTACCGCGTCGGCCTCGGGCTCCCGGGTCACCAGCTCGGCCCCGATGCGGCGCCGGTGACCATCGTGGTGTGGAGCGACTTCCAGTGCCCGTACTGTCAGCGCAGCGTAGCGGTCGTCGCGAAGCTCCGCGAGAAGTATGGAGACGATGTCCGCGTCGTGTTCCGTCACCTCGCCATGCAGTTCCACCGCAACGCGGGCATCGCCGCCGAGGCTGCGATCGCCGCCGCGGAGCAAGGAAAGTTCTGGGCCTATCACGATCAGCTGTGGGCGCACTTCGGTTCGCTGACGCGCGCGGACCTCGATGGCTTCGCGGTGGCCGCCGGCCTCGATGTCGGCGTGTTCAAGGCGGCGCTCGATTCACGCCGCTACCGCGACCTCGTGGTCCAGGAATCGGCGACCGCTCTCGCGCTCGGCGTCGATGGTACGCCGACCATGTTCATCAACGGCCAGCCGGTTGTCGGCTCGCGCGACTTCGACGGCATGGACAAGGTCGTGTCGGCGCACCTCGCGCGTGCGCGGCAGGCGATCGCCGCCGGGATCGCGGCCGGCGATCTCTATGCGCTCACGATGAGCGACGCCCGGGGCACCGAGCGTGCGGACCCGTCTCGCGTTCCGAACCCGGCGGCGGCGCGGGTCGCGCTGCGCTCGGATGATCTCGTGCGGGCTGTTACAGCTGCGTGTCGCCGCCGTGACGTGAAGCGCGCGGCCGAGCTCGCCGTGAACCTCGCCGCCGAGCCGAAGCGACGGGCGATGCTGGTGTGCGCGGCCTCCGGGATCGATCTCTGACGATCGCGCCGCTCGTGTGAACGATCGCTGCACGCGGTCGATCCAATTTCGGTTTACTCACCGACCGTGACAGCTGCTGACCGGTGGCGACCTGCCGCATCGCCGTCAGCCCTGACGTCATCCACGCACAGGCCTGTATCAAATTTCCACGGTGGTCGCGGCGTAGCCATGCGAGATGACGTCGGCAAGCAACCGAAGACCTGGTGGCACTGTCTCTGCACTCGAGGACATCGTCATGGCGCGCTCCACCATCGTCCCCTTCGCGCCGCCGCAAAAGCGGCGCCAGGGAAGGTTCGGGGAATACGACGTGGCCGTCCCCCTGGCCCGCGGCGGCATGGGTGGGGTCTACCTGGCAACGTCCACCGAGACCGGGGGCCGGGTCGCCCTGAAGGTGCTCGATCCGCAATTTGCCAGCTACCCCGACGTCGTCGATCGGCTGTTCGCGGAGCAGGACCTGGCGTGCCGTACCTCCCACCCGGGCCTACTCGAGATCCACGATGCGCGCCGCACCGATGATGGCGTGCCCTACCTCGTCATGGAGTACCTCGAGGGCGAGTCGCTCGGCGCCCTCGCGGATCGCGAAGAGCTCGAGCTCGGCACCATCGTGGCGATCACCGCGCAGGTCGCCGCCGCGATCGCCGCGCTCCACGCCGTCGGCGTGATCCACTGCGACGTCAAGCACGACAATGTCTACGTGCTCGACGAGACCATCGGCGCGTGGCCGCGCGTGAAGGTCATCGACTTCGGCGTGTCGCGCCTCGCCGACGATCCTCCGCTCCTCGACGCCACGATCGCCGGCACGCCGTGGTGCATGGCACCCGAGCAGTGGAAGGGCGCGCCGACCACGGCCTCCGACGTCTACGCCCTCGGCTGCCTGCTCTACGATCTGACCACCGGCACGCAGCCGTTCGATGGCTCGCTGCCCGAGATGATGATGGCGCACATGGAGAAGCGCCCGGCGCGCCCGTCGTGGCTGCGCGCGATGCCGATCGAGCTCGAGCGGATCATCCTGCGCGCGCTCGCGAAGGATCCCGCCGCGCGTCCGACCATGGCCGAGCTGGCGACGGAGCTGGCCGATCTGATGGACGCGTACACGCCCGCGCTGCGCCGCGCGGGGTAGGCGCTCGGCCTCGTCGGCCTCAGCTCTGGATCGTCCGCGCGAGCACGGCGCCGACGAGGCCGATCATCGGCAGGTGCTCGCCGCCCTCGCACGTGGCCTGGTGTCCTCGCGTGATTTCTTCGTGCTGCTTACTCGTAGCGGAAGGCCGGGTAGGTAACGGTCGAGAACGCGTGGGGATAGCGAATGCCTCGGAAGTCTCCGCCCGCCGCCCCGGGGACGCCGGCACGGGAGATGATCGTGATCGTGTAGCTCTCTCCTGGGCTGAACCACGTCGGATCGAGGGCCGCGTGACGGGCGACCGTGCGGATCGAACGGACGAGCCTGTTCGCGACAACGTTTCGGATCTCGATCAGGTAGTCATCGATGTCGCCGGGTGCACGCACGGTCCACTCCACGGATCGGAGCGGGCCACGAAGGATCATCGAAGTCGCGATCGACCGTCCGTCGACGCTCGCCGGCCCGGCGATCTCGACGCTGCCGTTGATCGACACCGTGTCGCAACCCACGATCGAGGTCAGCAGTTGATAGGTGAGGGTCCGCTGCTGAGCTCCGTCGACCAGCACCCTCGCGTCGAGTAGCGCCAGGTGGCCTGCCGCCGGAAACGGATCACCGTAGGTGACGCGGGTCGCGCCGGTACCCGTACCCGATGCGAGCACGAACTCGCCGAGCGGCGAATCGGTGGGGCTCGGTATGGCGAGGACATACCAGGCACCCTGCGGGTCGGTGGAGCCCGGGACATTGCCGACGCGGGCGAGCTCCGCGCCCACGCCGGCGTCGATGTCGACACAGCGATCGAGCGCTACCGGAGTCGCGGCGATCGCCATTGCGTCGCTGGCACCGTTCGCCAACGCAACCGTGCCCGAGCCGGCGAGCGTCATCACCGCCGTCGGGCCCGCGACCGTGTACCCGTTGTACCAGACGCGATCATCGGTGCTGCTCAGCGCTCGCACCGGATCCCCACCGACTGGCGTCGTGCTCTGCCACGGGACGACGATCGTGCTGGTCTGGCCGAGGGGGTAGAACCGGGTCCGGATGCCGCTGGTTTGAATGTAGGCGTAGCTTGCCGTCGAAGCGTTGGACACCGCGATCGTCAGCTGTGTGGGCAAGGTGATCGGCGACCCACTGCCATGTCCGACCCGTGCGACGAACGCCTCGACGTGACGGCTCGCCAGCTGGTACTCGTGCTGGTCGTCGATCACCAGACGATACGGCGCGTCGACGGGAAGCGAGAACGCAAAGCCATCACCATGCGTATTCACGACCAGCTCCTCGCCATCGAGCGTGAAGGCGCGCGGGAGGGTCGCGGATGGTTCTTGCGTTGCGCCGTTGGTCTGGTCGTCGACGCGGATCACGCCGGCCCGCCCGGTGACCTCCGCCTGCGCTGCGTCAACGGCGACGACGGGATCCTCGATGCCGAGGATCTGCTGGCATCCCGCGCACAGTATCAGTCCTACGCAGCGAGCAAACACACCTCAGATTATCACGCGGCCCGGACCCATGCGGAGCGTCAACCGGTTGGTCCGGTGAGCGCATCGATGATGCGTACGCGGCCGGCTCCCGCGAGCTCGAGACCGGGAAGTTCTCCAGCGAGCTCGCGTGGATCGATCAGCCTGCCGGGCAACCCGGCGCTCGCCAGCGCCGCCTCGGCTTCGGCGGACGAATCGAAGTGAACGTGGACCTTGCCGCGTACGAACGCGGAGAGCAGCCACGAGAACGCCGCGATCATCGGGCCGTCGTTGCCCTCGCGCATGATCAGGTCCGAGAGATAGAAGCCCCGAGGAAACCGTCCGAGCGCGCGCGCGAACCGCGCCCAGATCGCCACGACCGTCGCGCGATCGAAGTAGTTGATCAGGCCCTCGGTGATGATCGCCGTACCCCGGGTCGGATCGAGCGTCGCGCAGATCGCATCGATCGAGGTCGGGCCCGAATCGGTGAGCGCGT